>JANLRE010000839.1:0-5247 GCA_031368205.1 Fimbriiglobus sp.
TCGGTCTCGTGAATCCAGCTCATCCCCTGTGTACCCGACCCGACTGTGCCGCCCAAGCCAAATCGGGTGAGCATCCCGAGGCGTGCCAACGCCCCGCCGCCGGCGCCACGATCACGTCCGATCACGAAGCTTGTTCGCATAACCACGGAACGCTGAGTCGGCAGCACGCTCACACGGAATTCCTCTTCCCACGCGCGTGCCACGAACGGCGCCAGACCGTAACCGTATGGTGAATCTTCGTGACAAATGACTTCGGGTGGGTCACCATAAATGTGTGCCGTACTCATCTGCACCCACACTAGAGGTGGGTTGTCAACCGTGCGGACGGCTTGGCCCAGCACCCGCGTGGCTTCGACACGGGAGCGAAGAATTTCATCCTGATGGTCAGGGGTCTTGATGCAATCCACACTACGTCCCACCAAGTTAACTAACCCGGCCGCGCCATCGAGTTCCCGCCGCCATTCTCCGAGCGTGCGGGCATCCCAACTCACATGCCGCCACGGCCCGTTTGGCTTCGGCGGATTCCGCGAAAGGATCACAACCGACCGACCCAAAGCCGCGAGATGCGTGGCAAGCGAGACACCCAAAAAGCCACTTCCACCCGCGATGACAATTGGGCCGGAGTCGGAAAAATCTGGCATCGCGGGTGGCCCCAAACAAGGTTTCATGTTGTTAGTACACGACCCTCGCTGGCGCGTCGGGCTAACAAGCCATTGCTTAACTTGTAAACATACACTCAGCTAACCGCGAGTCTGGACTGCGGCACAACCACTGTTTTTTGAAGGACACGCCGATGGGACGGTGGCCACATGTTACTGGATTCGCAATCATCCTGAACCTCTGGGCTGTTGTCAGCGTGGCCTGGGGGCAGGCGCCGGCGGTCTGGGTTTTTGATGAAGTGACATTGAAGAACGGGTCGCAGTTTCTAGGCGTCATTTTGAAGGAATCGTCAACCGAGCTGGAATTCCAAGTTGTCATCCGTCGCCCCGGTCGCCCGACGCTGACACTCACGTCTACGTACACCACCCGCGAGATTGATACGGTCAAGCGGTTGAGTGCCGCCGATCGTGCAGCGTTACAAGCGAAATTAGCCGAATTGGACCCCAGCGGAATCGGTGAGCGAAAGCGGATGGAGAGTCTCGAACTCACTCCGACAACTTGGTTGGGCAAACCCGACGGAGCGCAACTTTATTCGTCCGATCGGTTCGTGTTAGTGTCGGGGGCGTCGGAAGAAGTGACCCGCCGGGCGGCGGTGCGGTTGGAGCAAATCTACGCCGCCTTCACGCGGTTTTTACCGCCGCAAAGCACCGTGGCCCAACCCACGAACGTGTTCTTGGCGGGCCAGTTGGACGATTACCGCAAACTGATCGGGCCGACGGCAGGGGTGATCTTGAACCCCGCGATCTACGAACCCGCCATGAACCGCATCGTCTGCGGGAACGATCTACGAAGACTGGGTGCGGAACTCAACACCACGCACAAAAAGCACGCTCAGGAATTGGCGAAAATCGACAAGTACGAAAAGGAGATTCGGCAGCTTTACCGCAACCCGGAACTCGAACGGTTTATGTTGGTCGTGGCGCGTGAACGGGAACGGCTCCGGAAAGCAGACCACGCCAACGACAAAGTGTTCGACAAGGCCACAAAAGGGCTGTTCGCGTTGCTCTATCACGAAGCGTTTCACTCCTACGTCGCCACCTATGTTTACCCGCCGAAGTCCGCCGAGGAAGTGCGGGCGGGTAAAGGCACCGGCGAACTGCCCCGCTGGTTGAACGAAGGGTACGCCCAAATTTTTGAGATCGCTGTGATTGAAGCCGGGGAGTTGCGGATCGGCCACGCGGACACCGACACCGGGCGCTTGGACCGTGTGCAAAAACTGCTGAAAGCCAAGCCCGGCCTGCTACCGATCCCCGAATTGCTACGGGCGGGGCGGGACTCGTTTCTGGCCGCTCACGCCGATCAACAATCGGCTACGAATCGTGTGTACCTCACATCTTGGGCGGTCACATTTTATCTGGCGTTCGATCGGCAATTGATCGGCACCAAGGACTTCCGGACGTACCTGACCACGATCAACGCGGGTGGTGACCCCGTGCAAGCGTTCCAAAATTGGGTCGGTCAGGATGTGATCGCGTTTGAAAAAGACCTCGCCGAGTACCTCGCTCGCTTACTCCCCGACGGCACCCTCACCCCTCGCCGCCCGTGATGCAGAGAATGTTACTTCTTCGCATTCTCCGCACGCACGACGTAGGCCAGGAGCCAACCAACGGAACCGTGGCGGGCGAACAGGACGGTTTTGGTCGGGTCGGCGAAGTGGAACTCTTTGGCGACTGCTTTCAGCACTTCCACACCACCGAGTAAAACATCGGCCTTCTCGTAGGCTTTTTGCACCTTGTCGAATTCCTTCACGGCAGCGGTGCGGGTCATCTCGTTCGGGATGGCGGCGAAGTTCGGCGTGGGAATCTTGGTCGGATCGGCGAGAAGTTTTTGTTCGATGGCATCAATATCCGCCATCGTCAACGGCGTGAACGCGCGCCGATCACCGGGCGCTGCGATCGTGGCAACGGCCCACGGTGTACCCCCGCTGATGTAGACGCGGGGCCGCTTCCGCGCATCGGGGTTGGCAACCAGGAACTCGTGCAACTTCGCTTCCACCATCGGGCGTGCCGCGACAATTTCGCGGGTGAAGTCGCCGCCTTTTTTCTTGACGGATTCGGTGAAGGAGATGGTGCCGAACGGGACCGCAAACAGCTTTGGGGTCTGTTTGGTAACCGCAAATCCGCCCTTGGTATTGCCGCCACCGATGTCGATCAAAACCGCATTGTCACGCTGGCCGAATGGGATAATCCCTTCCACAGACAACTCCGCTTCTTGCGTGGCGGTGATGAAATCCATCGTGAGCCGGGATGCTTTGTTCACCGCATCCGCGAGCCGCTTTGTGTTCGTGGCGACAAGCTCGGGGTTCGTTTCAATCGGGCTGAAAAGCCCGCTGCTTCCGACGACGTACAGGTTCGCCTCGGACACCTTAAACTCGGTCCGAAACCGTTGCGCAAACTTGGCCACGACATCGGCGGTTTGGGCGATGGCTTTGCTATCGAACTCGCCCTTGGCCGCGATTCCCGCCACGAGAGTCGTGTTGAAGGTCTCGGTGAATTTCACCACCAGTTCGTAGCCGTCCGGCAACGGGGTGAACTCTAGCACGACCACCTTCACGCCACGCGAGCCGATTTCAATCCCGCCATGCAGCCCCGCATTCGCAACATGTGGAACGAGCAGCAATGCAACAAGAACGATGAGCGAACGCATGGTGATGGCCTTCCCGACAATGATGACGATCAAGTTGAAAGTAAGCGTAGCATGGTGTTCGCGGCGACTTCGGCGAACACAGGGTCGTTGATGTGGGCATCGACTTCGATGATTTCGACGCCGTACACCCAATTGCGAATGCTCTGAAACAGTGCCGCATCCGCTTCGGGCCACCAGAACGGTTTGCCTTCGGCGTCAATCGCGGAGAGGCCACGCAGGGGCAGCAGAATCGTCGTCGGACCCCGTGCGGCACAGGCTTTTTCGGCGATCTCTTTACCGATGCGGTCGTTCTCTTCGGGGGTCGTGCGCATCAGCGTGACAGTCGGGTTGTGGTGGTAAAACTTGCGGTCGCGGAACTGAGTCGGGATCGTGTCGGGCGGTCCGAAGTTGACCATGTCCAACGCCCCGACTGAGATCACTTGCGGGATGCCCATGATCGCCGCAGCGGTCATTCGCTCCGGTCCGGCGGCCATCACGCCGCCGACGAGTTCGTCCGCTAACTCCGTCGTGGTCAGGTCCAGAACACCGGCTACCAAGCCATCCCGGATCAACCCCTCCATCGTGCGGCCACCCGACCCGGTGGCGTGAAAGACCAGTGTTTCAAACCCCGCCGCTTCAATCATCCGCCGGGCTGCTTCCACGCAAGGCGTCGTCACACCGAACATGGTTGCCGCCACAATTTTCTTATCGGAGACTTCGTTGTCAGATTGTGAATTCCGAGCTTGGACCATCCCGACCATTGCCGCTGCCGCGTTGTCGAGGACTTTTCGGCTGATCCGGTTCAACCCACAAATATCAACGACCGAGTACATCATCATCACGTCACGGGTGCCGACGTAGGGTTGCACTTGGCCGCTGGCGAGCGTGCTGACCATCAACTTCGGCACCCCCACCGGCAACGCCCGCATCGCCGCCGTGCCAATGGTTGTGCCCGCCGAACCGCCCAGACTGAGCACGCCAGAGAGTTTACCTTCTCGGTAAAGCTTGGCCGCAATTTTGGCCGCACCTTGGGAAGCGAGCATGATGGCGTGGCCCCGATCGGCTGCCGCTTTCACGTCCGCGTATCGCACTCCTGCCGCGGTGAAGATTTCTTCCCGCGAAATATCCGCCACGAACGGCGCTGGCCCGATCACGCCCGCATCGGCGACGAGTACCGGCACCCCGGCGGCACGTAAACGCCCCCGAACGTAGGCGAATTCCGTGCCTTTGGTGTCGAGCGTGCCGATGAGAAGAACAGCCACACGTGGCTCCGGGGTTGAACTTGGGCGGATTGCGCACCGTCGCAAAACGAATGCTATGCTACCAGTGAACGAGTCCAGTTCCACTGTGATCCGGTAGAGGCAGGCATGCGCGCGACGATCTTACGCATTCTGAAAAATGGCATTCCCACCGCGATTGCGCTGGCACTGCTGGGTTACATGATGGGCGGACTCGCGGGAATGTGGTTTGAAAGCAACCAAACACCGCGAACGGTGAACGGCAATCTGACGTCCACCGCCATGACTGGTTCGGGGAACGACATTACCCAACAACTGCGTGCCCGATTGCCGTTCACAATGGCCGCGTGGGGCTTTGCCTTGGTCACCGTGTTTGAATTGATTGCGATGGTCTGGCGCGGTCCCCATGCGGTTTCTCAATCGAGTCCCATCGCCAAATCGGCACTCAATCCAACAAATGACCTCGATCCGGAAGTCGAACAACTCCTCAATCAACTCCTCGAACAAGCTGATGCGGCCCGTGCCGCTCAAGTGAATCTCCCCATTGAAAGCTGCGTACCGGCCACCGTTGTAGGTTAGCTGGGAAGTTTTCCTGGTTCACCCGGTGCCGTTCGATGATCCCACGCGATGAAATCCTGGCCCGGCTTCGTGCGCAAATTGCATCCGGGAGGCCTATCATCGGCGGCGGCGCGGGGATCGGGCTGTCGGCGAAGTTTGCGGAATT
>JANLRE010000900.1:0-1059 GCA_031368205.1 Fimbriiglobus sp.
AAGCCTCCTCGACCGCGACCTACAAAACCTGCTAGAAAATTTGCCAGCGCGATGGAGTAACTTTACCGCTTGCCCCGTTTGATTACGAATCGTTCGCCGGTGGCGAACGATTCGGCGACCAGTCCCGTGCGGTTGCTCTTGATGGTGATCGCGCCGTGACTGTGGGTATCCCAAAGCACCACACCTGATCCCACATCGCGTGCCTGAATCGAATTCCCAAGCATCGGGCCACGACTGACCAGCACGAGTTGCGGGCTACTCCAGTCCATTAGCCTGTTCGGTAGCGCGGCGCGGCTACCGTGGTGCGGGGCCATCAAGACATCGGCTTGTTGCGGTGGGGTGTCCAATAACGTGTTCGTGCCGCGCTTTTCCAGATCGCCGGTGAACAAAATTGTGTGCCCCATGTGGTGAACCATCAGCACCAAGCTGCGTTCGTTTTCCGTGCCGGGTGGCCCAAGTTGGGGCGGATGCAGCACGTCAATTTGCACATCGTTCGTGGTGAACTGTTGCCCGGTGTAAGCCAGTCGGCACGGGACGTGGAATTGTTCGATCGCCCGGATCGCGCCTTCGACTTCTCGTGTCGGCTTCTCGGCAAATGAGGGCGTCATGGTGATTTGGCCGACCGGGAACCGCCGCAAAAGTTCAGCGATACCGTTGAAGTGGTCCGAATCGGCGTGGGAGAGAAACAGTTCGTCAATCCGGTTGATGCCGCGGTGCCACAAGTACGGCGCGATGACACGCTTGACGGTTGCGGGTCCGCTGGTCGTGCCGACATCGTAAATCAAGCAGCGGCCGTCCGGCGTTTCGATCACCGCACACCCGCCCTTCTCCACGGCCAAGAACGTGATCCGCAGTTCGTCGTTCGGCTTGCTCTCACTCGGCAGCGCCAAGCCAAGCAACACCCACAGTGACAACGCGATGACAGCCCGGCGCCGGAACGTGGGATCGCACAACACGACACCAACAAACACCAAATAAAACCCGATCAGCCACCACGTCGGCGTAGAAGCCACGTAAATCGCGCCACCCGGCAAGCCGTCGGCGGCTTGCACGATGTGT
>JANLRE010000927.1:0-1932 GCA_031368205.1 Fimbriiglobus sp.
GTCGTCGCCTTCGGCGCGTTTCTTGCCGAGTGGGATCCCTACCTCGGCACACTGCCCGTTGCGGCCTTGGGCGTCGAGACACTGCTCGTCGCCGAGATGACTTCTCCCAGCACGCGACTCATCGACATCGATGTTAAGCCCGACCTGTACCATCGGGTCCACGTGCCGTACTTCTTGATTTTTGATCTCTGCCCGACGGACCGCGAGGAGCCGCAATTGCTCGCGTACCGGGCGACCCGCAAGGGGTACGTCGAGATCAAGGAAAACGCCCAGTATGGTGTCTGGGTTCCTACGGTTGAAATGTGGTTCAAACTCGAAGGGGACCGCGTCGTGGCGCACACGGCAAAGAAAGAACGAATTCCTGATCACAATGCGATGGCTCAAAAGTTAGACGAACAAGCAGCACGGGCGGACTTGGAACAAGCACGAGCCGACTTGGAACAAGCCCGCGCCGATTTGGAAAAAGCTCGTGCCGACCAACTGGCGAGGGAACTCGCCGAATTGCGGGCGAAACTCACGAATCCACCCACGAAGAAAAACGGACATAAGTAATGCCAACGGAATTGCCGAAGAGCTTTGACGCGAAGGAAGCTCAGGAAAAGTGGCTGAAGTTCTGGGACGACAAGGGCTACTTCCACAGCGAACCGGACGCCGCGAAGACGCCGTACACCATTGTCATTCCGCCGCCGAACGTGACCGGGGCGTTGCACATCGGCCACGCGCTGAACGGCACCATTCAAGACGTGTTGATCCGCTGGAAGCGGATGCAGGGCTTCAACGCGCTGTGGATACCGGGCACGGACCACGCGGGGATTGCCACGCAAGCCGTGGTGGAACGGCTCGTCATGAACACCGAAAAGAAGACGCGGCACGACCTGGGGCGTGACGAACTCGTGAAGCGGATTTGGTCCTGGAAGGACAAGTACGAAGCGCGAATCCTCGGGCAACTCCGCGAACTTGGCGCGTCGTGCGATTGGCAGCGGACGCGGTTCACGCTTGACGAGACGTGCGCCAAGGCCGTGCGCGAAACCTTTTTTGATATGTTCAAAAAGGGCTACATTTATCGCGGCAAGCGGTTGGTGAACTGGGACACGCAACTGCAAACCAGTGTGGCAGACGACGAGACTTACACCGAAGACACAAAGGGCGGGTTCTGGACGTTTAAGTATGAAGTGATCGGCGAACCCGGCACGTTCATCCGATTCAGCACGACGCGACCCGAAACGATGCTGGGCGACGTGGCCCTTTGCGTTCACCCGACCGACGCCCGCTACACGCAACTCATCGGCAAGAAGGTGCTGCAACCGCACACCAACCGGGAAATCCCGATCATTGCGGACGGCCTCCTCGCAGACCCCGAACTCGGCACCGGCTGCGTGAAAGTGACCCCGGCCCACGACCCGAACGACTACGCCTGCTGGCAGCGGCATCCGGAAATCGGGATGATTAACATCCTGAACCCGGACGGCACCATCAACGCGAACGGCGGTCGGTTCGCCGGGCTGGACCGCTACAAGGCCCGCGAAGCGACGACGAAGTTCATGGACGAACTCGGCCTCTTGGAAGGCAAAGAAGACCGCGTGATTCCGCTGAAGTACAGCGACCGCAGCAAGTCCCCCATCGAACCACTCATCTCCGATCAGTGGTTCGTGAAGATGGCCGACCGCGACGACGGCAAACCCGGCTTGGCGCAAATGGCCATCGACGCCGTGACGAGCAGTAAGGTGAAATTCCACCCCGAACGTTACACTAAAACCTATCTCGATTGGCTCAGCGAAAAGCGCGACTGGTGCGTGAGCCGACAGTTGTGGTGGGGACACCGCATTCCGGTATGGTCGCTAGTCTATGGCGAAGGAGCTTGGATCTCCACACAGTTATCTGAGCCAACTTCTGAACCGTTTCCAACACTCGGCGGTATACCTGCTACTTTTG
>JANLRE010000942.1:0-1055 GCA_031368205.1 Fimbriiglobus sp.
GTGCCCATCAACCGGACCACCGCGCCCACCCGGACCGCCTGGAAATCCCCCAGGGCCACCTGCAACTGGGAAGCCACGCGAATCATCGGGTTTGAATCCGCCAGCAGCCGGGTTGAACAGCTCCGAACCACGCACGACGAGACTGCGACCGTTCTGGGGGGCCGACGGTTTGCCATCAAATCGCTTGTTCAGATTGTCTTCGCTCAAACGCACTGGTGTTGAATCCGTCATTCCTAGCTCTGGCAACGCTCGATCAGCGTGATGAAATGGATGCCCATCTTTACCTTCGGTCTCATTCGAGCTACGCGCAAACAGAACCGTGTTATCGACTGCCACTGGCTGATTCAACGATTCCTTTTCACCCCCCGCGGTGCGTTGAAAGCCGTCGGTTTGCCCACCGTCAGTACCGCCATCAATTACGCTGATCGGTATCGTCGTTAGCGCAAAATCGGACCCAGGGAACGGCAGCGTCTCCAGGTTGGCGAACTGGCTGACGGTCAACCCGGTGGCGCCGATGCCGATGAACCCGATTGATGCGGCGACGGTGTACAGGACGCGGCGTTTCCAGCCGGCTTGACGCAGTGTTCGGGCGGTGTATTTCAACGGCAATGTCTGGACCATGCGATCCTCCAGCAACGGTCCGGGGCGGACCGGCGCGAATAGTGTTTGAAGTTTGTCGTCCCAGGCGCGGGCGTCGGCCAGCGCCGTGGTGCATTCGGAGCAATCGCGGACGTGGCTCTCCACACGTTCGATTTCAACGTGGTCCAGCCCGCCCGCAACAAATGCGGCAATGGTTTCGGTTACCCAATCGTGTTCGGTCATGGCAAATCTCTCAGTCACGATCCGATCCGTTCTTGTAGGTCGTGGTCGAAAAGATTTTTAGACAGGATTAACAGGATGAGCAGGATTAGAAGATTCGATTTGAAATCCTGTAAAATCCTGTTAATCCTGTCTAAAAAATAGTCACACGTCTGCCGGTAGTCGTTCGCGGAGCAGCTTCAACCTGCGGTGCAACAGGCCCCGGAGCGAGCCGTTCGACAGTCCCAGTTGCGTGC
>JANLRE010000944.1:0-2152 GCA_031368205.1 Fimbriiglobus sp.
ATGGTGGCTTGCGTTATGACTGCGATTGCGGCCCCCGGACAAGGTCCGGCGTTTGAAGAAACGCCGTTCGGCAAAACCCCCGAGGGTGTTGCGATCACGGCGTACACGCTCGTCAACAAAAATGGCGTGAAGGTGAAGGTCATCACTTACGGCGGCATCATCGCGGAGTTTCACGCGCCGGACAAAGACGGCAAGTTTGCGGACATCGTGTTGGGCTTCGACGACTTGAAAGGCTACACCGATGGCCACCCGTTCTTCGGCGCCATTACCGGGCGGGTCGCTAACCGAATCGGCAACGCCAAGTTCACGATCGACGGCAAAGAGTTCACCATTCCCGGTGGCAACCCGCATAGCTTGCACGGCGGCGCGAAGGGGTTTGACAAGCGGGTGTGGAAGGGCGAAGCGTCTGTCACACCTGCTGGTCCGATGGTCAAGCTGAGCTACACCAGCAAGGACGGCGAAGAAGGCTACCCCGGCGAACTGCAAACCGTCGTCACCTACACCCTGACCAGCGACAACGGGCTGAAAATCGACTACCTCGCCACGACGAACAAGCCGACCATCGTGAACTTGACGAACCATAGCTACTTCAACTTGGCGGGTCACAACAGTGGCAACATCCTCGGCCACGTCCTGCAACTCACCGCCGACAAGTACACCCCCGGCGACGAAACGCTACTGCCAACCGGCAAGATCGAACCCGTTACCGGCACGCCGTTCGACTTCACCAAGCCGACTGCACTCGGCGCTCACATCCAGGAAATCAAAGCGAAGCCGGTCGGTTACGACTTGAACTACGTGAACGGCATGAAACGGGAAGACACCCCGAAACTCGTCGCTACCGTCACGGAACCGAAGTCCGGTCGCGTGCTGAAAACCTACACCACGGAACCCGGCGTCCAACTGTACACCGGCAACTTCCTGGACGGCAAAACGAAGGGCAAGGGCGGGGCGACCTACAACCAGTACCAAGCCTTCTGCCTGGAAACGCAGTTCTTCCCCGACTCACCGAACAAGCCCGAGTTCCCCAGCATCGTGTTACGTCCGGGACAAGAGTACCGCCAAACCACGATCTACCAAGTGAGTGTTGCGAAGTAGAGACACACAAAGCCCACGAACGATCGTTCGTGGGCTTTCCCTCTCTAAAACTGCTGCAAGAACCGCAGGTCGTTGCCCCAGAATAGCCGGATGTCGTCGATGGCGTGCTTTAACATCAACATGCGTTGCGGTCCCATGCCGAAGGCGAACCCGGTGACTTTCTCCGGGTCGTAGCCGCCGTTCTTGAGTACCGTGGGGTGGACCATGCCGGCGCCGAGGATTTCCAGCCACCCGGTGCCCTTCGTCAGGCGGTCGCGGTTGGGGTCGTCTTGCGGCCAGTCGATGTCCACTTCGATGCTGGGTTCGGTGAACGGGAAGTAACTGCTACGAATGCGGATTTGCCGCTCCGGGCCGAACATTCGTCGGGCGAAGGCGGTGATCGTTCCCTTCAAATCCGCCATCGTCACGCCCTCGCCGATGACCAACCCTTCCACTTGCAAGAACTGAATCTCGCTGCGGGTGCTAATCGCCTCGTTGCGGTAGCACATGCCGGGCAGGATCACCCGCACCGGGTTCGGGCACATCTCGCGCATCACGTGGATTTGCCCAGGGGACGTGTGCGTTCGCAGGATCGCGCCGGGCGTGGTGGTGAAGAACGTGTCCCACATGTCGCGGGCCGGGTGGTGTTCCGGCATGTTGAGCAACTCGAAGTTCAACTCGTCCGACTCGATCTCGCGGGTGCGGTAAACCTGGAACCCCATGTCCGCGAAGATGCTGTAGATTTCGCGCAAAATCTGCGTGGCGGGGTGCAACCGCCCGCGCCCCGGCACACGACCGGGGAGCGTCACGTCGAGCGGGTTGGTGGTCAAGCTGGCGAGCAGCGTCGCCTCCTTCGCCGCCGCCAACGCCGTTTCATACGCCGATTCCAACGCCACTTTCACGCGGTTGGCTTCCTGGCCGAACGCCTTCCGCTCCGCCGGGGGAATCCCGCCGATCCCGCCCATCGCCGCCTTCACCAGCCCCTTGTCGCCGAAAAACTTGGTATTCCACAGCCGCAACGTCCCCTCGTCCGAACACGCCGCGAGTTCCGCAACCGCCGTCGCTTCCAGTGTTT
>JANLRE010000988.1:0-3965 GCA_031368205.1 Fimbriiglobus sp.
ACACGATTGAAGATCGGCAAGCCGTAAGCCGATTGGAAGATGAAGGCGGAATCGTACATGAACCCGAAGACATGAAGCCGGACAACGCCGAAGCTGTCGAAGCGATCATTCAAGCGACGGCGAAGTAACGGATTGGTTGAAACGCATCCACCTCGAACGACCGCCTTCCAGGCGGTCGTTCGTCGTTAACGACCGTATCGTTGCAGTGGTATCCGGATTGCTACGTACTAGGATTCGTGATTAGACTTTCATCAGACTCGGGTGTGACCGTGCCAAAAATTTTACGCCGTGGCGGATACGTGTTGGCGGCCCTAGTATTGGTCGTTGTTTTTGGCTTTCTTGGCTTGAACATGTACATCGGCACCGGCTCCGCCAAACAGTTTGCCGCGACACAAATTGCATCCAAGTTTGGTGTCACCGTCGCCATTACTTATCTGAATAGTGGGATGCGCTCAACTGCGGTCCGGTTTGAATTGCCCGGCACCGATGCCGACACTGTGATCGTTTCGGGAAGCGTTCGCCTCGATACCTCGGTGTACGGTTTGGCGGTGGGAAATAGCCCGAACAAAGTCCGCGTTGAGAACGCCGTTCTTACACTCCACTTCGATAAAAACGGTGACTTGGTCACCAAGCTACCGCAAATTCAACCGACTAGCCAAGGCGGGGCGATCCCGGAGATCGAAATTTCTGGTGCAACCGTTCACTTTGTGCAGGACGGCAAGCCGGATTTTCGGGCCACTGGGATTAATATTACGCTCACGGATGCCGGGACCAAACTGGACATTACGGGCAAGATCGAAGACCCGATGTACGGGGCGTGGCGTGTGTCGGGCGACTGGGGGACGGACGGCAAAGCGGGCACCGTTCACTTGGCCACCGTCGGTCCGATTCCGCTCACGCCGGACAAGCTGAAAGCCATTCCGTTCGTCCCCAAGGAGACGTGGGAGACGGTGGAGCTTGATGGCACTTCGCCCGTTCACGTTCACGTGGGTCGCAGTGCCGACGCCAAGTGGTTCTGGCACGTGGAGTTTGAACCGACCGACACGCACTTCAAGGTGTTCCCGATTGATTTGGATGTGACGAAGGCGTCTGGCAAGGTGGTGGTGGACGGTGCGAAAGTTACCCTGACCGGGGTTCGCGGTACGACAGCCGATGGGATCATCAACACCGACGCGGTCCTCGACTTCGGCCCGACGCCCTCGCGGTTGGAATTCCGAGTCAATGCCACGGGGTTAGACGTTAAGAAGACTCCGCCGTCGTGGGGTTTAGCACCGCGAGTCGATGAGGGTCGGCTCAACGGTCGCGGCGACATCACGTTGCTCATTCAGGACGGCAAAGTTCAGCCACGGGGCACCGGGCGGGCCGTTATCAGTGGGAAGCTCTTCGGGGGCAAAGCCGAGGTCGAGTTGCTGTTGCAGGGCGACGGCCAGCGGCTTCAGTTCGTCGATCCCCCCGCCGCCTCGTCACGCCTTCCCGTTGAAGAACTGTATCGGGCCATGACGGTGCTGTTGCTGCAACCGCCCGCGACGGCACCACCCAAGAAGGACCAACCGCCGCAATACGTCCGGGCCAATCTCAAGCTCACCGATGTCGATATTGCGGAATTGATTCAACGTGGCAACATCGTCGCCCCGGTGAAGCTGGCGGGTAAGGTGACGTTACAAATCGCCGCAGAAATCCCGACGAACAACCCCGGATCGCTCAAGTTTTATCGGGCTACCGGCAAGGTCAGCACGCCGTCGCTTCAGATCGAAGGACTGACCCTCAATCAGGTGACCGCCGACGTGGAACTTCGTGACGGCGTGTTGACACTGACCCGGTTTTCTGCCGCGTTCCCAGCCGGGACCGACGACAAGCCCGGCGGCTTCCTCGGCACGGCCCGATTTGGCATCGACCCGCGAACGGAACTTACAGCGGATTTGAAACTCGACCGCATCCCGCTTGGCCAAGTCTTCGCGGCGCTGCCAGGTTTCGCCGGTAAGGCCGATGGCGAAATCTCCGGCACGTTCGACTTAAAAACTCCCGGCGACAAACTTGGCGACCTGAAGACGTTCGTCGCCAACGGAAAGTTGTCATCGTCCGGCTTGACGTTGTTCGGTCAAAAAGCAAACCGGCTGACTGTCGAATTGGCACTTCGCAACGGCATCGCACAGCTCACAAAAGGGGAAGCGGACATTTACGAAGGAACGGTCACGGGTGAAGCCCGGCTGCCGCTTGTGGGTGCCGACGCGGGCCAATTCCGCATCGGGTTCAAGGACGTGGATTCCGCCGCACTCACGCGGGCGATCCCGGACAGCCAGGTGAAACTGGCCGGGAAGTTCGGCGGCACACTCGACGGCTCGCTACCGCCGTTGCCCAACTTTGAAGCGGCGAAGGTCACGGGTAACTTGGCCTTGGACGCCCCCCGCTTGGTGGTGCAAGGAATCCCCACGACCAAGCTCACCGGCAAGCTCGGGTACAAACCTGGCGCCATCACGTATGCGTTAAAAGGCGATGCACTCGGTGGATCGTTCGACGTAGATGGCACCTATCCCTTAACTACGAAACCGGCCCAGAAGCAAGACGTTGAAAAACCCACTGGCGGCACGGTTCGCTTTGTGCGACTCCGACTGGATCGACTGGGCCGAACCCTTGGACTGAATACACTCGAACCCCTACGCGGCGAGGTCAACGTCACGTTGCGGTTTACGCACGGTGTCGATGGACCGTCCGGTACGGGACGATTAGAAATCCGCGACTTTGGATGGGGCGACGACTTCTTCGACACCTCCGACATCGTTGCCGAAATTCGCCTGACGCCCCAGGGGATCGAGATTCCTGCACTGTCTGGCGAGTTAGCGGGTGGCACACTGCGTGGCCGAGTGGTGTACGATTTTGACGAACCGCGCCGGAGTGTCATCACGGTGACACTGGAAAACGCCGATGCCGAAACGGTGCTGGCACCGCTGGGAATCGAATCGGCGTCCGGTCGGCTTTCCGCTACGGTGCGAAGCACGATTGGTCGAGAGTTTCGCGGCGGTGGAACGGTCACCGCGATCCGGGCCAAACTCGGGGGCGTTGACGTGTCCGAACTCCGTATCCCGCTGCGGTGGGCATTCCTACCGGGCCGACGCGCACAACTGACAGTCCGTGATGCAACCGGCACGGTAGCCAGTGGCCGGGTTACCGGACGGACGGAACTGAACTGGGACGGGCGAACGCGGGTGGAAGGCCGGATCGAGTTTGTTGATGTCAACGTCGGGGCATTGGCCGGGACGTTCGGGTCGTCCGGTCACGGCATCGGCAAGACGACGGGACGGTTCGACTTCACGGGTGGTGATGTGTCGTCCGTCAACGACATAAACGGCACTTTGACGGCGAAGTTCGGGCAAACCACGATTCGAGAATTGCCAATTGTTGGCACCATCAGTCCGTTTCTTTCGCCGGTGCAATCACTCACTCGGTTCGATACGGGCGATGTCGTGGCCCGGTTAGGGAGTGGTCAATTTCGGATCGAGCAACTCGCGTTGGCCAGTTCAGCCGCCAAGTTATTTGCAGAGGGAACCGTCGGCTTGAACGGTCAGTTGGACCTGGATGTGATTTACAACACCGGGCAAATCGGCCCCAACGCACCCCTACTCCGCTTGGTCGCGCGAAACATCCCCGCCATCGGCCCAATCCCGGTCGGTCTCATCGTCCGGGTGAGCGAAGTGCTGTCAAATCGCGTGGTCCGTTTGCGTGTGGCCGGAACCACAACTCAACCCGTCGTCCGGGTGAACGCCGTCGGCTTGCTCAGCGAAAACGCGGTTCGATTCTTCATCGGACAATACGTTCCGTTTCAAAACGCCGCGCAATAAGTAATAGGGTGAGGCGTTCCCGTCGACGTCAGTCGCCTGGGTCAAAGCGGGTCTGGTAAATTTTTCGGACAAGTGTTTTCTCTCGGTTTTCGGACCTGAAGGGGACGTTCTGTCAGCCCAGGGCCATGC
>JANLRE010001007.1:0-6095 GCA_031368205.1 Fimbriiglobus sp.
CGAGTTCACCGTGACGGAACCGGTGCCAGTCCCGTTTGAAACGCTGTTAACCAAAACCATTCCCTGATTGATCGTTAGTCCACCGGACCACAGCTGCCCCGATGAATTATTGCCCACAAGAATGACAGTCCCAGTGCCAGTCTTGGCAACGGTGTTTCCTGAACTAGTAGTCGCGGAAATCGGACCGTTGATTGTAATACTAGGCTGACCTTGTACCTCCCAAACGTGGTTGACAGGAGACCCGGCCGAGCCGCCCCCAAGAAACACCCCAGCACCGATGATGTGGCTTACCGCAGCGCCCGCTTCCGCGTAAATCGTTGTCTGACCGTTGTTACCAGGGATCGAACCGTTGGCACCGACCCCAGGGTTGAGGACGATCTGATTGGGCGGACTCCCCCCTATCCCGCGCAAGTTGATCGCCCCAGTTTGGTTGGCCCCGTATTGCAAGGCAAGGACGTTGTACGACCCATCGACGTTGACGGTGTAAGCTGACGAACTATTGAACCGCGCGATCGCGGTCGTTGCGTTCGGTGCGACAACGGGACCGGACGAGGGCGTCCAGTTGGCTGCCGTGCTCCACGGCCCGCCGGCGGGGTTGTTGAACGTGAACGTCTGAGCAAGAGTCGTCCGCGTGAACAATGAAAGCGTGACGAGTACAGCCAGGGCAAGAGCACGAATCGTCATTGCAGCATTCCTCTTAGTCGCTAATCATGGTGTGTTTATTTAGTCCGACAAGACCTTGGTTGTTTGAAAAACTTTGCGTTGCCTTGTGCTCGGACTTCGGCAGTTCCTTCCTTGTTCGGCTGTCCTGTTGAATATCGAGATCGTTCATCGCTTGGCTGCACCCGTCGAACAAGTCCCGGTTAGGAGGCCGAAGCCGTGGCGACCGAATTCCTAGTCACTTGAACGAGCCGGAAACCATCGGGCTAACCCTAGCGGTGGTACGACTCGTGACGCTTGTGTAGCGGTACCCGAAAGCGATTAGGGGTCAGGCTATCAGTATAAAATTGAGAAGGCAAATGAAAAATGGCCGCGAAATCAAATTATTTCTGGAAACTCTCGATCAACTCGCCACGTCTGGCCAGTTGAATTTTCCACAAATGCTGATTGATCCTGAAGTTAGGCGCGACATGTGACGGTGGGATGGGCAGTAAGAAAAATTAGCGAATTCCGCTTTTACGTTAACAAAATCGCACTCTGCACACATCAATTCTTCTGCTCGAATCAATTTCGTGTCGAGACTGAATCATTTTTCAACCACTGCACAATTGGGCATCAAACAGACGTATTGTTTCTCCCTAAACTTCGCCAATGCCGCGCTGCCTTGGGTTATTTGCTGGTGAGTTTTTGCCGCAATAGGCGTCGTTTAGGCTGATGGTTTGTTGAACGGGTTGGCCATGTCGCCAGCCATTGAGTGTCAAGGTACGGAGGTGTTGTTGGGCGAGTGACATCGCGTTGACACTGGGCCACATAAAACCAAATTCACCGGAGCGGCGTAGGCATTTCAGAATCAATTTTGAATGGGTTTCTCCGCGTCCTCTGCGCCTCTGCGGTGAACATTCTTGGCTCAACCCACCAGAGATTTTAACTCCACCTGAGACACCCCCGGTGTTGCATTGGCCTTCATTTTGCACTGTCAACCCTGTACGTTCTAACTGGCCCGATTGTATTCAGCCGAACACTACGAGGTTTACCGTGCGAAACTATCTCTGGAGTTTGTTACTTGTTGCGCTGGCCACCGGGGTAAGTTTTGGCCGCCCGCCAACGCCGGTTCAGGCGATCGAAGAAGCCACCGAAGTGCTGGACGAGTTGGAGAAAATCCCGCTCAAGGGCATCCCGCCGAAACTGATGGACGACGCCAAGGCGGTGATTATCATTCCGCGCACGATTAAAGCGGGCTTCATTATTGGTGGCCGCGCGGGGCACGGCTTGGCGTTAATGAAAACCGAACGGGGAGAATGGAGCGACCCGACGTTTGTTAAACTCGGCGGCGCGAGTATCGGCTTCCAGGCGGGCGTTCAATCGACCGACGTGTTGCTGGTGTTCAAGAAAAAAGAGACCCTCGAACGGCTGCTGTTGGGCAAAGGGAAGCTCACGTTGGGTGCGGATGCGGCAGTCGCCGCCGGCCCGGTTGGCCGCCAAGTGGCCGTCGCCACCGATGGCAAACTGGAAGCGGAGATCTTCTCGTATTCACGCAGCCGTGGCCTCTTCGCGGGCGTCTCACTCGACGGCGCCGTGTTGTTGCACGACAAGGAGAATAGCGAAATCTTCAAAGCCGACTTCCGCCCCGAGACCGCCCTCGCCCTCGCAAAATTGAAAGCCAAGCTCAGCGAGATCGCCAAAGAACCACCGACCGTGTTGATTCCCGCAAAGCCGTAGCCACAGGGTGGGCTGATTTAAGGCAATCGTCGACAGAAGTCGTTGAAATTCGACTGATACGCTACGCGGCCAGGAGTGACACGTCGTTAAGGGTCTGGAACTTCAGGGTCATCAGCGACGTTAACTCGTCGGCGTGGTGGGTGGGCACGCCTTGGAGCGTGGTCTCGATCGCCGCTCGAAAGGACGCAACGTTCGCGTGATACTTTCCGGACACACTGCGTCGCTTCGTGAAGCCCCATAGCAGTTCGATTCGGTTCAGATTCGGCGAGTCACTCGGCAAGTACAACAGCCGCATTCCCAACGCCGCCGCCAGCTTCTCCCCCACGTCCGCCGACTTGCCAATCCCCGTCACCGCAATCCGCCCCGTACACCGCCCCAACCGTTCCACCACCCACTCAAACGAATCGTCCAACCGCGAAGCTACCAACAGCAACGAAGCTGCCTCCGCCTCCAGCACCCGCCGGGCAAACGCCACGCGATCAAACCCCGGTTCACTGCGAATCGCCGGTAATGTCATCGTGCAACCCCAGATAGCGAATAACTAAGACATTACCGCAATACACGAAATGTGGGCAAGCGGAGATTCAGTCGAGGCGTGCCGAAATCCACTGAGAGTCGTCATTGTCCGAGTCGGCTGGAATCCGTCGATACGATTCGAGAATTCGTCATCACAACGGGAACCCAATAGTGTAAATAGGTTGGCTCAACTATTGCCAAACGTAAGAGAATGCTCAATGGCGAAGAGTGCGAAGAATGTGTTTCGGCCAAGTCTATTTGACGGGTATGAAGTAGAACCGTCGTCGCTTCCGAAAACGTCTTCCACATTCGCCGACAACATGGCGTTGCCGATTCACCGCTGGTTCAGGTACTCAGCGGGCTTCTCGGCGATTTGGGTACGCCAGACAATTCAGGCGGCTCTTGGGAGCAAGCAGAATGTGCTTCGGATACTCGACCCTTTCGCCGGAAGTGGTACCGTCCTGGTTGAAGCGGAAAGGGCACAAACCCTCGCTATTGGTGTCGAAGCTCACCCGTTCGTTGCAAGACTCGCCAGAGCAAAAACCGACAAGAGTACAGACGCTGACAAGTTCAGGATTTACACAAAGGAGCTTCTGAAGCGGGCCGAAACAGTTCAACCGAACATAGAAAAATACTCGCCCCTGATTCGGAAGTGCTACCCGAATGAAGTCCTAGCCGAACTTGACCAACTGCGAACGGCATGGCTTCACACCAAGAACCAATCGGAAAGGGAACTCGGTTGGCTTGCCCTTGCGGCAATCCTACGGCAATGCTCCCCTGTGGGTACAGCTAACTGGCAGTACATCCTACCAAAGAAGACCAAAGCGAAGACAAGTAACCCCTTCAAGGCGTACAATGCAAAAGCCAACCAGATTTGTCTCGATTTGAAGGAACGTCCGAAAGTCGCACCCGAACCGAAGTTGATTCAAGGCGATGCCCGTTCCATGACGGACGTTCCCGACAAATGGGCTTCACTGGTCATCACATCGCCACCGTACCCCAACAACTTCGACTATGCCGATGCAACACGCCTGGAAATGACCTTCTTCGGAGACGTTGAGGGATGGGGCGACTTGCAAGAAACCGTAAGGAAGTTCCTCGTTCGTTCTTGTACACAGCACGTTTCGCCCATCGTAAGGGATACGTCGAAGATCATTGCCTCGCCGGAACTCGACCCGATCCGAAGTGAAATCGAGGCCGTAGTCGATACGTTGGAAAAAGCACGGCACGATCACGGCGGGAAGAAGAACTATCACACGATGATAGCCGCCTACTTTCTGGACATGGCGAAAGTGTGGCAGGATTTGAGACGTGTTACATCTCCCAACTCAAGGGTTTGTTTCGTCATCGGCGATTCCGCACCATATAGCGTTTACGTTCCCGTTGATGCCTGGATGGGACGCCTGGCCTTGGCCTCGGGGTTTCGCTCCTTCTCGTTCACAAAGACAAGGGACCGGAACATCAAGTGGAAGAACCGTAAACACCGTGTCCCGCTTCACGAGGGACAACTTTGGGTCGAGGGCTAAACAATGGCCGAAGCAGCGGGGCACAAGTGGGGCCAGTTCATCGGCGAATACTGCGAATCGGCCATTGAACCGCTGTTGCAAGTTTTCGCTGACATACATGGGTTGTACCTGGACAAGAAGGGGCAACGTCCGGCACGCACGGGGAAGAAACTTCGATGGGTCGATTCATTCGGTAACGGACACGATCTGGATTACGTGCTTGAACGTGGCGGAACGCCGACCAAGATCGGAACCCCTGTTGCGTTTATCGAAAGTGCATGGCGTCGGTATACGAAGCACTCGAAGAACAAGGCACAAGAGATTCAGGGGGCGATTCTACCGATTGCTGAGAAGCATCGTTTCAGTGCGCCCATGCTCGGTTGTATTTTGGCCGGCGAATACACTTCCGGAGCATTGAATCAACTCAAGTCAATAGGCTTCAAGGTGCTTTATCTCACCTACGATTCCGTGATTCAGGCGTTCGCGTCGGTTGGCGTTGACGCTCGCTTCGACGAAACGACGCCGGACAAAGACTTCGATGTGAAGATGCAACAATGGGCAGCGGTTCCCAATGCAAAGCAGAACGATGTATGGAATAAACTCCTTGTACTGAACAAGCAAAGCCTTGATGAGTTCATGTTGCACATGGAGCGGGCCGTGGTCCGCCGTATCAACTCCATTCGCATCATCCCGCTTCATGGTTCGGCGATGGATTGCGTCTCCGTGTCGGAAGCGATTTCTTTCGTGGAACATTACGACGAAGCCGCACCGACTGGCCCACTTGTCAAGTATGAGGTCATCATCCGTTACGACAACGGGGACAAGATCGAGGGTCAGTTCCAAAACAGGGCCACAACTATTGAATTCCTAGCGGCCTACTTCAGCGGGAACTGGACGGCTTCGACTGGATCACTTGCAGACGACGTTGAATAACCCCTGTGGACTCTGTGAACCTGAACTAACTCAAATTAACTAAAGCTTTTGAAACCATTGTGCAGCGTGTGGAGTGAGTTGATGATACGGTCGCTAAACCACGACCCGCCTATGGATTCGTATCGCACGGTTGATTCAATTCTTAATCACATACGGCAGCACATACGGCCCCTTCGGGATGACGGCGATGCGGGCGTGGGGGCCGTATTCGATTAGCGATTCGGCGACAGCTTGTTCGACGCTGGGGGCGGGGTGGACGTGGCACTTGGCTAGGGTTTCGGCGTTCAGACCTTGGGTGACGACTTTCACTTTGCACTTGGCGACGACCTTGCACAACTCTTCGAGCTGCCATTGGTCCATGATGAAATAATCGCTGCCCATGATCTTCCGCTTGAACTCGTTAAGGTCCGGGTTCTCCGCGATGAGTTGTTGGAACTCGGGGCTGCCCAACCCTTCCGTCAGGCTGGCGGCTAGCACGATGGTGCCGCCCTGCTTGACGATCGGCAGCGCCCCGATCAGGCCCTTCACGGCTTGGTACCACGTGGTGTCGAGTGGGTAGCCGGCACAACTGGTCACGACCACATCGCACAACTCGGGCACGCCCGCCTTCACGATTTCGCGACAGAAGTTGACGCCCTCGTGCCACGCCTTCAGCATGTCGCCGGCACCCAACCACGTGATGCGGCGTTTGCCGTCGATGCAGACGTTCACGATGAAATCGCAGCCGGTTTTTAGGGCGATGAGGGTGTTTTCTTCGTGGAC
>JANLRE010000333.1:0-3708 GCA_031368205.1 Fimbriiglobus sp.
CTCTTTTTCCACCGCTGGCGGCCGCAGAATGAAACGTACTTGTTCGGGTTTCGCAAGCATGAGCAAGGGCAAAACGGCAAGGAAATCCCCGAATTCGACCCGCTTATCGTGAAGGTCGAGAGTGACATCGCCGAACTCCGCAACCCCGCCAAGAAGGACGGTGCCAAATGAAAACGCAACCTCGCATCCTGTTCACGATCGCACTGTTTGCCATCAGCTTGTTTGTGACCCCCGCCGCGTTCGCCCAACGGGACGCCAAGATACCCGACCCGGACCCGGAGATTGAACGCAAGACGTTCATCGTGCCGGACGGCTTTGAAGTGAACCTGTTCGCCGCCGATCCGATGTTGGCCAAGCCGATTCAAATGAACTTCGACCCGCAGGGGCGGCTCTGGGTGGCGTCCAGTGAAGTCTACCCGCAGATCAAACCCGGTCAGGCGAGCACTGATCGCATCTTGATTTTGGAAGACCCCAAAGGCGAAGGCAAAGCGACCAAGACCACGGTGTTCGCGGACGGTTTGTTGATTCCAACGGGTGTGGTCCCCGGCGACGGCGGGGCCTACGTGGCCGACAGCACGGACCTCGTTCACTTCTCCGACCCCGACCCAGTCACCGGGAAAGCGCGCAAAAAGCGCATCGTGCTATCCGGCTTCGGCACCGAAGATACGCACCACATCATCCACACGTTCCAGTGGGGGCCGGACGGGCTGATGTACTTCAACCAGTCGATCTACATTCATAGCCACATCGAAACGCCGCATGGTGTTCGGCGGTTGAACGCGGGCGGCACGTGGCAATTCCGGCCAGAAACACTGGAAATGAACGTCTTCGCGCGTGGGTTGGTGAACTCGTGGGGCATGAAGCACGATCGCTGGGGGCAAACGTTCGCCACCGACGGCGCCGGTGGCGAAGGCATCAACCTGTACATGCCCGGCGCCTACTACATGACGGCGTTCAACCCGCCCCGATTGTTGAGCGGCTTGAACCCCGGCAGCCCGAAGCATTGCGGGCTAGCTGTCCTGAGTGGGCGACATTTGCCCGAAGAGTATCGCGGCAGTTTGGTGACGAACGACTTCCGGGGGCACCGTGTTTGCCGCTTCGTGTTGAAGGACGATGGCAGCGGCTACGCATCGCAAGAAAAGCAAGAAATCATCAAGAGCAACCACCCGGCGTTTCGACCGATCGACGTGGCGATGGGACCGGACGGCGCGATCTACGTTGCGGACTGGTACAACCCGATCATTCAACACGGCGAAGTCGATTTCCGCGACCCACGCCGGGACAAAACCCACGGCCGCATCTGGCGCATCACGGCGAAGAACCGCCCACTCGTGGAGAAACCGAAACTGGTTGGCGCGAGTGTCTCCGAACTCTTGAACCAGTTGAAATCGCCCGAAGATTGGACGCGGTTGATGGCCAAGCAAGTGCTGAAGGAGCAGGGGGCCGCCAAGGTGCTACCTGAACTGACGGCATGGGTGTCGAAACTGGCCGCGCAAGACCCCGACTTTGAACACCATCGCCTCGAAGCGCTGTGGGTCTACCAAGGCTTGAACGTGGTCGAACCGAAGTTGCTCGACGCCGTGTTGAACTCGAAGGACTATCGGGCACGGGCGGCAGCTTGCCGTGTCGTCACGGCGTGGGCCACGCGATTGCCGAACCCGATGGAACTGCTGGCGTCCCGCGTTTCCGACGATCAACCGCAAGTGCGGTTGGATGCGGTGCGGGCGTTGTCCACGATCCCGAATTCGCAAGCGGCAGTGATCGCGGCCAGAGCACTGGATAAACCCGTTGATAAGTGGCTCGATTACGGCATCTGGATGGCGATGCACGAACTCGCGCCCGTGTGGCTGGACGACGTGAAAGCCGGCAAACTCGACTTCAACGGCAACCCGCGGCACCTCGTGTTTGCGTTGCAAGCGTCCGGCTCCGGGGACGTGGTCGGGCCACTGATGGGCTTGTTGAACGCGGGCAAAATTGCCAAGGAACGTCAGCCCGATGTCTGGATGATTCTCGCGCAACTCGGCGGGCCGACGGAGTTGGGCTTCGTGGTGAAACAATCCGAAGGGGCGAGTCCAGAACTTCAATCGAAGTTGCTGGCAGCAGTGGAAGAATCGGCACGCAGCCGCAAAGTCGGCGCACCGAAAGCAGACATCACGGCACTCATCACCAAGACGCTTGACGCGGAGGGCGGCACGCTTCGCCAAAGTGCGGCCAAGCTATCCGGGTTGTGGAAGATCGAATCGAACCGCGAGAAGTTGCAAACGATTGCCAAAACAGCCTCAGGTGATGATCGGCGGGCGGCGTTTGAAGGCTTAGTATCCCTCGGTGGTGCGAGTAGTTCGCAATTCTTCAAGGAATTGATTGCCGCGAAAGACGCCCCGGAGAATCAACGACTCGCACTCGTCGTGCTCACGAAATTGGATTTGAAATCGGCGGCGACACTCTCTGCCACCTTTCTCCAGTCGGCACCCGCGACCGCAGAATTGAGCGAACTATTCGCAGCGTTCGTCAATCGCAAGGACGGACCCGCCGAATTAACGAAGGCACTGACGGGAAAGAAAATCCCCGCCGACATCGCCAAGCTCGGGGTCCAAGCGGCGAAGGCGACCGCCCAAGCCGACGCGAAACTGATCGACGCCCTAACGACGGCGGGCGAACTGACCGTGAAGAAGTGGGCGTTGGCCGGGAAGGAACTCGACCAATTCTTGAACGACGTGGCGAAACTTGGCGACCCTGCCCGTGGCGAAAAAGTTTACCGGCGTGCGGACATGAACTGCTTGAAGTGCCACGCGATTGCGGGCGCGGGCGGGCAAGTCGGCCCGGACATGTCGAGCGTCGGGGCGAGTGCCCCGGTCGATTACTTGGTCGAGTCGCTGTTGAACCCGAATGCGAAGATCAAGGAGGGATACAACTCGTTCATCGTCACGACGGTTGACGACCGCATCTTCACCGGCATCCGCGTTCGGGAGACCAAAGCCGAACTCGTCCTGCGCGACAACGAAGACCGCGAAGTGGTGATCCCGATTGCGGACATTGCCCAACGCAAGGACGGCAAATCGCTGATGCCCGAAGGCCTCGTCGATCCGCTCACGCGGCAAGAGTTGCTCGACCTGACGCGGTTTCTTTCGGAACTCGGCAAAGGCAGTTACGCCGCCACACCGGGGCGAGTCGTTCGCAGTTGGCAAGCCCTTCAACCGACCAAGGAAATGTACACAATCTTGAACCGGCAACGCCTCGCCGCCGTCGCGGTGCCGGACCCAGGGTTGACGTGGGCAGCGGCCTATAGTGCAGTTTCCGGCGACCTTCCCACGGATGCGACGCCTGGATTCAAGTGGAACCAGAACGCACCGCTACTATCCGTGGTCCGGTTCCAACTGGATGTCACAACAGCGGGGAAAGTGAAACTGGCACTGAACGAAGCCGCTGGCCTGACCGTTTGGATCGACGGCAACCCGATCGAACCCACGCCGCTGTTGCAACTCGATTTAGCGACGGGCGTTCACATCGTGACGCTGTCCGTCGAAAGTGACAAGCGGACGAAACCCTTGCGGGTGGAACTGGAAGAATCGCCGGATTCCACGGCACGAGTGCGGATTCTGGGCGGGAAGTGATCGGCAGTCCGTCCTCGTTTTGTGCCCTGAAGGGGCACTGGAATGTAGTGACTGTGTTAGAAGTCAAGCTGGATTTGCGACGTTCGAGTGTCGCCAG
>JANLRE010001053.1:0-5496 GCA_031368205.1 Fimbriiglobus sp.
GCACGATGGAACCATGCTCCACGCGACGTGACTGGTACAACAAACCACAACATCACACACGCTGTTCAGCCCTTGTTTTGAGGACTCCGATGGGCATTCTTGTCGCACTGAATCACACCACGACCTACACCTACGACCGCCCCATCACGTTGCTGCCCCATGTGATTCGATTGCGCCCGGCGCCCCATGCCCGCACCCCGGTGCTGAGCTACTCGCTCAAAATCGAGCCGGAGTCGCATTACCTCAATTGGCAGCAAGACCCGTTCAGCAACCACCTCGCCCGGTTAGTGTTCTTGAAGCCGACGACCGAACTGAAGGTCACCGTCGATCTCGTCGCGGAGATGACGCCGATCAACCCGTTCGATTTCTTCCTCGAAGAATCCGCCGAAACGTACCCGTTCACTTACGATGCCTCCCTCGCCAAGGAACTGATTCCGTACCTCGAAACACTACCCGTCGGGCCACGATTGCAGCAGTTGATCGACGCCCATCGCAAAGTCACTCCCGTCACGACCAACGATTACATCGTCGAACTGAACCAAGCGATCTCGAAGCGGGTGAAGTACATCATCCGCATGGAGCCGGGCGTTCAAAAGCCGGAAGAAACGCTCGAACTCGGGAGCGGCTCGTGCCGCGATTCGGCGTGGTTGTTGGTGCAACTGTGTCGAAACCTGGGACTGGCGGCGCGGTTCTGTTCGGGCTACTTGGTTCAACTCGTCGCGGACGAAAAGCCGTTGGACGATGGCCCCGCCGGACCACCGATGGATTTTACCGACCTCCACGCCTGGGTCGAAATCTACTTGCCAGGTGCAGGTTGGATTGGCCTCGATCCGACCTCCGGACTCCTCACCGCCGAGGGGCATATTCCACTCGCCTGTACCGCCGATCCGCAGACCGCTGCTGCCATCAGTGGGGGCTTCAGTTGGGTGAAAGACGAGTCGAATCCGGACGACAAAATTGACGAGAAGTTCGATTTCCAAATGACCGTGACGCGGGTTGCCGAGACATCGCGGGTCACGAAGCCCTACACGGACAGTCAGTGGCGGGCGATCGACGCCTTGGGTCACAAGATTGATTACGACCTGCGTGAATGGGATGTGCGGCTGACGATGGGCGGTGAACCAACTTTCGTAAGCATCGACAACCGCGACGCCGAAGAATGGAACACCGCAGCCGTCGGGCCGAACAAGCGAAAGAGCGCGGTCGAACTGTTGGTACGGCTCCGGGATCAGTTCTCCCCCGGTGGGTTTTTGCACTTCGGGCAGGGCAAGTGGTACCCCGGTGAATCGTTACCGCGTTGGGCGTTCGGTTGCTATTGGCGCAGAGACGGCGAACCGATCTGGCGTGACCAAAGTCTCGTGGCGAACGAGCGATACCCGCGCGGCATGACCGCCGAAAACGCGGCGCAGTTCATGACGGAACTCGCAAAGGTTCTGGGTGTCGATCCCAAGCACGCGATCCCCGGTTACGAAGATGCGTGGTACTACATGTGGAAGGAACGACGCCTGCCGACGAACGTCGATCCGCTGAATAACAAGCTCGATAACGCCGAAGATCGCGCCCGGCTGGCCAAGGTGATTGAACAAAAACTGGGGTCGATTGTCGGGTATGCGTTGCCGCTTCGACGGAGCGTATCGGGCACCAAAGAATGGGAATCCGCACCGTGGTTCTTTCGCCAAGAACACCTGTTCCTGTACCCCGGCGATTCGCCGATGGGGTTCCGGTTGCCGCTCGATTCGCTGCCGTGGGAACCAGAACACTTACGACAATTCCTGGACGAACGCGACCCGTTCGCCGCACGTGGTCCGTTGCCGACTCGCGTCGTCAATCAAGCCTCACGGCCCGGTGTCGGTCCCGTTCCGACGTACAACGGTACACGAGCATTAGGACAAACCAAAGATGTCCGACCGAGTCGGCCCCACGACGAACAACCCGCCACGAACCTCGTGCGGACGGCGCTCTGTATCGAAGCGCGCAACGGCACGTTGTATGTGTTCATGCCACCAACTCGTTTTGTGGAAGACTACCTCGAACTCGTTGCCGCCGTCGAAAGCACCGCAAACAATCTCCAGATGCCCGTGATCGTCGAAGGGTACAAGCCGCCGTCCGACCCACGGGTGAACCATTTCGCCGTGACGCCTGACCCTGGCGTCATCGAAGTCAATCTCCACCCCGTGACGACGTGGAAAGAGATCGTTCACAACACGAAGACACTTTACGAAGAAGCCCGACTCACGCGACTGACCGCCGAGAAGTTCATGTTGGACGGCAAGCACACGGGCACGGGCGGCGGCAATCACGTGGTCATCGGTGGGCCAACCCCTGCTGATTCGCCGCTGCTTCGCCGCCCGGATTTGCTCCGCAGTCTGGTGGCGTTCTGGACGAACCACCCGTCGCTGTCGTACCTGTTCAGCGGCCTCTTCATTGGCCCCACAAGCCAACACCCGCGTGTTGATGAAGCCCGGCACGACTCGCTTTATGAACTGGACCTCGCGTTCAAGCAAGTGAACCCGAGCGGCCCGCAACCACCGGCGTGGCTCGTCGATCGGCTGTTCCGCAACCTCCTCATCGACGGGACCGGCAACACGCACCGCACCGAGTTTTGCATCGACAAGTTGTTCTCACCGGATAACACCGAGGGGCGTCGGGGGCTGCTGGAATTACGGTCGTTCGAGATGCCACCCCATGCGGAAATGAGTTGTTTGCAACAACTCCTGTTACGCGCCATGATCTCCTGGTTTTGGCAGAAGCCGTACCAGCAACCGCTCGTGCGTTGGGGGACCGCGTTGCACGATCGCTTCATGCTGCCGCACTTCGTACAAGATGACCTCACGGATGCGCTGGATGAACTCAAACGCGGCGGGTACACGTTCGACCCGCTGTGGTTCGTACCACACTTTGACTTCCGCTTCCCGCGACATGGCGAGATTACCCAACGCGGGGTTCACGTAGAGTTGCGGCAAGCTCTGGAGCCGTGGCACGTGTTGGGCGAAGAGGGCGGGGCAGGCGGAACCGTTCGCTTCGTCGATTCTTCGGTGGAACGGTTGCAGGTGAAGGTTCGCGGGTTGACCGATCCACGTCACGTGATTACGTGCAACGGTCGCCGGGTTCCGCTCCACCCGACGGGGGCGAATGGCGAGTTCATCGCCGGGGTTCGTTACCGGGCGTGGCAACCGTCCACGTGCTTGCACCCGACGATTCCGGTTCACGCGCCGCTCGTGTTCGACATTCTGGATACCTGGAACGATCGGAGCATCGGCGGTTGTACGTACCATGTGTCGCACCCTGGTGGCCGTGCCCACGAAAAGTTCCCCATCAACGGGTTGGAAGCCGAAGGGCGGCGGCTGTCGCGCTTCTTTGCCTTTGGCCACACGCCGGGAACAGTAACCGTTCCCCCCGCCGAACCGCTCGCGGAGTTCCCGTTCACACTGGATCTTCGGCAACCGGAACCAACCAGTTATCACCCGCCACTGCTCCGAACAACGCCCGAAAACGATTTGGTTGCCGAAACGATCGGTGCCGTAGAATAGTGGTGCCGGACGATTGCCATTGAGGGTTCTCCGTTATGCTTAGCCGACTGACAACGGCGGTGCCGCCCTCCGCCGTGCTGTTGAACGGTTTGACACGCCTGGGTTATTCCCCAGAATCACTCGCATTTGATGAAGCGGTCGATTCGGGTGTACCACGCCCCCACTGGCACACGTTTTTTCGCTCCATCACGGAACTGGGGTCGAATGAACTCACGCGGCGCTGGCGTGACGCCCAGCAATTGATCCGGGAAAACGGGGTCACGTACAACGTCTACGGCGACCCCCGTGGCATGTCCCGGCCGTGGCAACTCGATCCGATTCCGTTGCTGATTTCCCCGACCGATGCGGAGATTATTGAACGCGGTCTCATCCAACGCGCGACCCTTCTCGAACGAATACTGACCGACTTGTACGGCGAACAACGATTACTAAAAGAAGGGCTGCTCCCGCCCGAACTCGTCTTCGGCAACCCCGGTTTTCTCCACCCTTGTCACAACGTCAAACTGCCGGGTGGCCGCTTTCTTCATCTGTACGCGGCCAACCTCGGTCGTCATACCGACGGCACGCTGCGTGTCATCGGGGATCGCACTCAAGCGCCCTCGGGTGCCGGGTACGCACTCGAAAACCGCATCGTGTTATCGCGCACATTGCCCGAGGCGTTCCGCGATTGTCGGGTTCAGCGGCTGGCCATGTTCTTCCGTACTTTCCGCGACACCCTCCGGGCAATCGCGCCGCGACAGAACGACAACCCCCGCATCGTGCTGCTCACTCCGGGGCCGTACAACGAGACCTACTTTGAACACGCCTACTTGGCTCGTTACCTCGGGATCACCCTGGTCGAAGGTGGCGATTTAACGGTGCGAGACAATCGCGTGTTTCTGAAGGTGCTCGGCGGGTTACAAGCAGTTGATGTGATCTTCCGTCGCCTCGACGATGACTTTTGCGACCCGCTCGAACTCCGCCCTGATTCGTTCCTTGGCGTACCCGGTTTGGTGCAAGCCGTCCGCACGGGCAATGTCGCGGTGGCGAACGCCCTGGGAACGGGTGTCCTCGAAACCCCGGCGTTGATGGCGTATCTCCCGCAACTTTGTCGCCAACTTCTCGGTGAAGACTTACGCATCGAATCCGCCCGAACTTGGTGGTGTGGTGATCCGAAATCGCTCGACTACGTGTTGACCCATTTATCGGACATGGTGATTAAGCCTGCGTTCCTGGCATCCCATGTGGAACCCGTGATCTTGGCGGAGTTGGAGGAAGCCAACTGCGCCAAGTTGATCGAGCAACTCAAAGCCCGCCCACGAGATTTCGTCGGGCATGAGCGACTCTCGCTTTCGACGGCGCCGGTGATGATCGGCGACAAGTTGCAGCCCCGCAAGATGGTCTTGCGAACCTACCTCGCTGCCGACCGCGACGGTTTCACGGTCATGCCCGGTGGCCTCACTCGCATCAGTGCTAGCCCGGACACCAACATTGTCACGATGCAACGCGGCGGCGGCAGTAAGGATACCTGGGTACTCTCCGCCGGGATGGTGAACACCTTCAGCCTCCTGCCGCCGAAGAATCAACCCGTTGAGCTGACGCGGGCCGGGGGTGACCTCCCAAGCCGTGCGGCGGACAACTTATTCTGGCTGGGTCGCTACGCAGAACGGGCCGAAGGCACAACCCGTTTGCTCCGGGGCATCGTGGTTCGCCTCACGGAAAAAGCAGGACTCGCAGAGGTGCCCGAACTCCCCGCACTGCTTCGCACGTTGACCCTCCATTGCGACATCTACCCCGGCTTCATCGGAGATGGCGCCGAACGGCGCCTTGCGCATCCGGAAGAGGAAGTGCTCGCCAACGTCTTTGTCACGAAACGGCATGGCAGTTTGGTCAACGTGCTGCAAGGGCTTCGCACTGTGGCGAGTGTCGTGCGCGATCGGATCTCCATCGACATGTGGCGAGTCTTGCATGATGTGAGCAAGTTTCC
>JANLRE010001061.1:0-3203 GCA_031368205.1 Fimbriiglobus sp.
GGTATTCGACCAAGATCGCCACCGGGTCCGCAACGTGGTCGCGCGGCTTACCGTAGTCCCTTGTTGCACTGCGCCGTAGCGCCGTCTCCGCCAATTCTTTGCTCCAATCGCCCCGGTCCCACGCCTCCCAAACCGCGTTGCCACGTAGCGTCCGGATGCTCTTCACGCCCGTCTCGCCACCACTGCGGCGTTCGAGCAAACACTGTAAAACTTCGAGCGCGTGCAGCCCGTAAATCTCCAGGTCGGCGTAGAAGCACACCACCGCTTCCTCCACCTTGGCGCCATGGGGCAACTCCCATTCCGGGCGCCGCCACGTCACCGGCAGGGACGACCCGGCCATCAGCGGGAAGCCCATCGTTTTAGCAGTGTCGTACATCGCCCGTGCTTTGACGTGGTCATACGACAGGTGCTTGTCCACGAACACCGGCACGCACCGGCCACTGGCTTTGAACACCTCCACAATTTGCTGGAAGAATTCGTAGCGCGGATAGAGAATCTGCCCCCGTTCGTTGCGCGGGTAGTCGCCGTGTTCGGCGATGAGCAACACACCATCAACGTCCAGATTCGCCTTGCCGCCCAGCGCTTCTGCGATGGTCGGCGACAGTTGAATGCCCGACTTCGCGGCCACCGGCTTGCTAAGGTCTTGGAACCGCCCGTCGGCAAACGTCTGGTGATTAAACATCCGCACCACGTCGAACGCCGGGCGGTGCACCTCCCCCTTCAAGTTGTACCCGTTGATGAACCGCCCCTCGATGTGGTAGGCGTGGGACAGCTTGAAGTAGATCGAGTTCACCGCCGCAAGCCGCTTCCGCTTCGGCTCAATGGCCCGCACCCATTGCGGCGACACCAAGTGCGTGCCCGCCAACGCCAACGTGGCTCCAAGTACCTGGCGACGGTTCATAACTCGCTCCTGAGATGCAACCCGCTACTCAATCCAGTTCCACGAATCGTGTTGGAGTGATGGTACCCGTCAACGACAGCAGACGCTAGAGGCACACTGACGTGAAGGTAGTAATGCGGCATTCGTGTCAGGGAAAAGTGCGATCAATCCAACGCAACCACCTCACCACCCGCACGGCTGGCGAGGGCCGGCATAATCGACGCCGAGGAGTACGGCATGAATCGCACCGAGCCATCACAGAACAGGAAGTTGGCGCCGCCGGAATGCAGCGACCAGAAGTGGAAGGTATCGCACATGTCGTCGGGCTTGCCGGGGCCGAACGGGTACGGCCCTGGTGGGCAGGTCGGGGCACGGAACGTGCGGTTGCCGTCAGCAACGCCTAGCAGGAAGTCAGCCGATCCGTCGAAGACTTGACCCTGTCCCGCGTACCACCAGCCGAAGTGATTATCGGGGCTGGGTGGCCTCTCACCAACGAGTAGAGTTTGACTGGTTCCGTCCGTGATGTCGGCAAACCGAACGGCGGAGTCCGTGTACAACACACCGATCGGGGTCACCCCGTTTTTTCCGGACACACCCAGGTAGTACGTGAACGCGGCGGTGATTCCGTCGTCGGTCGTGCCAGTTGACCGTAACCCGGATGGGCAAAGCACCACGGGAAGCGGCCGTGAGAGTGATCGGTGAGGTGGTGGCCCCACGAAAATTGGCATCGTGTTGTAGTCGGCAACAGCCTCAGTCCATGCTGGAACTTCACCTAGGTGCGGCAGTATTCTTGTGATCCAAGACGCATAAAGCATCTTGTCATTTCGGACTCGAATACCGGGCGGTAAACTGCCGGTGGCAGCGTGGTTGCTGTGCAGTGCAATCCCCAACTGCCGCATGTTGTTCGCACACGAGGCACGTGCGGCGGCGGCACGAACCCGCTGCACTGCGCCGAGAAGCAGCCCGACAAGGACAGCAAGAATCGCCATTGCGACGAGAAGTTCAATCAGGGTGAAGCCATTACGACGCATCTGACTTCCTTCGAGATGCCAACCACCGGCGGATGGCATACCCAACAACTAGGAAGGTAATCACCCCACCAGACGCATACCAGTACCAAGTGCTTCGTGGGGGATGAATGGCCGTATCGATCAAAGTGCGTGACGCAGGTTTCGATAAATTTTCGGTCAAGTCATGGATACGGTCCAGGTCGTCTGGTGTGACTCGTTCCAATTGCTTAGTTCGAAAATATTTTTTCGTAACTTCAAACTGGTTGATCAGCGTCCCGGCGGGAACAGAGACCGTCATTGCCTCTGGAGAAGGCCTGTTGTCGGCGTCAAATTTCGTGACATTGTAGAGTCGGACAATACCACTGTCGGGTGGCGGGGACTGGCGAAAGAATCTGACGACTTGCTCCGGGAACCATCGGCCCTTTGAGCACGAGATCATTTTTGGGACCGAGGTGATTGATTTGCTCGTATCGTTTTGATAGGTGGTTTCAAAAATCGTTGGCAAGTATCCCCTTGATGGATCAATTGTGCACGCGCGTAGAGCGTTCTTTTTACTGGAGTATTCGATGTGGATCAGAGGTTTCACGGTCCCTCGTACTTCGGCCCGAGTCACAGTCAGACCGTTTTCTTGTCGCTTAGCAAGTCGCGCAACATCCAAATCCGACCCGACGCCAATCGCTGCCAAAATCGAGTCTACGTTTCTTTCCATGTTTGAGCCAGTGTTATAAATGTTCCCCCTACTCCCGCCGCGACCTGGGTCAATCGCTAATGAACGGGTCGAGTTAGCCAGGAAATCAGTTGTAGTAAACGGAACCAAGTTCCCGAATCGGACATTCGGAAGGTTCATTTCCTTGATCGCTTTGGGCGGGGCTTCTAAGTCTTTGGTCGCCTCGGCATCTTGGATGAGCCGAAAACAAACATTATTCCCGTCTTTGACCAGCGAAACGACCGCGGTCCTGGCACCGGGCAAAAAACGCCCCGCTGTTGCATTTTCTAAAGATGTCGCATCACCGACCGTAACTGTGTACTCACATGTAAAATAGTCGAAAGCATCTAAATTTGCTTGAAACCCTGCTGCTCCTGTCGCAGACAGTTTTTCAACATCGAGCGATTGCGCAGTTACCCAATGAGGGGTAATTAATATGAGAATCCCGACAATGGTGGAGTTCGCAATAAAAGCGGAAGTTACCCGAATACACGCTGTTACGCTCATAGCTCAATTTCCGGAGTTGATTGTTTGCCGTTTTGAAACTTGATAAATAGTAAGTCAAATTTGTCTATGATCGATCACCACTGAACCATGCTCCGTGTTC
>JANLRE010001085.1:0-2489 GCA_031368205.1 Fimbriiglobus sp.
TGGGCGATGCCGGACGAACGCTGATGGAAACCATGACCGCATCACCCACAACTGAATGGCCGTTGCGTGACCCGGTGCGAGGGCAACGGAACTTGGATGCGTTGCGAACGCACCTCGGGGCGGATCGGTTCGTGGCGTTGTTGGTGCCGCTGGGGAAGTGGTTGCCGGTCACGGCGGACCCGGATTTGGCGCTGAACAACCTGGAACGGCTGTTCGCCCAACCGGCGGGGCGGCAGCAACTGTCCGTGTTGCTCGACCCGCGTGGTCGCGGGCTGGAATCGCTTTTGCAATTGTTGGCCACGTCGCAGTTTTTTGCGGACACATTGGTCGCTTACCCCGAAGCCTTTGAAGTCGTTTACTCCGCCCCGAAGCCGACGCCATCTACGGCAGAACTTGTGCATCAGTTGAAAGCCGATGTGGACGCGATGTACGACGATTCGGGTGTGCTGCGGGCGTTTCGGCGGTTCCGGCACTTGCAGATGTTGCGCATCGGCGTGAACGACGTGTTACGGGACCGACCGCTCGAAGAAGTCACCCGCGAACTCTCCCGCGTCGCGGATGCCAGTGTCGAAGTGGCCATGCAAACCGCACTGCGTAGCACCAGCAAAAAGTACGGCCAACCGATGATCGCCATCGGCCAGCCGGCCAAGTTCGTCGCGTTCGCGTTCGGCAAACTCGGCGGCGACGAGTTGAACTATTCGAGCGACATCGACCTCATGTTCCTGTACGACCAGGACGGCGAAACCACGGGGAAGCAAGCGGGGACGATTCCCAACGCGGACTACTTCGCGCGAGTCGTCTCCGAGGTGGTGCGGTTACTTTCCAACCACACGGATCGCGGCATCGCCTACCGGGTCGATCTGCGGTTGCGTCCGGACGGCGCGCGCGGGCCACTGGCGCGTTCGATGGCCAGCACGTTGTCGTACTACGACGTGCAAGGGCGAACCTGGGAACGGCAAGCGCTCATTAAACTCCGCCCGATTGCGGGCGACATGTCGCTGGGCCGCGAGTTCCACCGGGCGATTGAGCCGTTCATTTACCGCAAGTATTTCAGCTTCTCCGAAATCAACGAAGTGAAGGCACTGAAGCGCCGCATGGAGCAACGCACGACGCAAGCCGGGGCCGATGAACTCGACGTGAAGACGGGTCGCGGCGGGATTCGGGACATTGAATACACGGTGCAATTCCTGCAACTGCTCAACGGCGGCGACCTGCCAGCGGTGCGGCAACGCAACACGCTGTTGGGTCTCGAATCGCTCGAAATTGCGGGATGTCTCACCGGCCACGAGATGTACATTTTGGCGGACGCCTACCGCTTTCTGCGCAAGACCGAACACCGCCTGCAACTGCTGTTCGATTGGCAAACCCACAAGCTCCCCACGACCGTAGACGAACTGAGCAAGCTCGCGCGACGGATGGGCTACGTGCATAAAACCGTGGCGGAGGTCGGCGCCGAAGTTCGCACACCGAAGCCGGAACTCGGTCACGCCCCGCAGAAGCGGTCCCCCTTGGACGAATCCGGCGCGGCATCCCTGGATACCCGGATGCTGTTGATCGAACCGCTCGACCAGTTCTTGAAGGATTATCACGACAAGACGCAACTCGATCGCGCGATCCTGAACCACTTGCTGCACCAGACGTTCACGGACGCCGACCAGCAAGCGGAACCGGAGACCGATTTGATTCTGGTGCAAGATCCCGACGACGCGACCGTCCGCAGCGTGTTGGGCCGCTATCCCTTCGATAACGTCCCGAAGGCGTACCAGAACCTCGCCAAGCTCGCGCAGGAAGAAGTGCCGTTCCTGTCGCACCGCCGGTGCCGACACTTCCTGGCCAGCATCGCCCCACAGTTGTTGCGGGCGTTGGCGGCAACGCCGGACCCGGATTTGGCGCTGAACAACTTCGAGCGTGTGACCGCATCCTTGGGCGGCAAGGCGGTGTTGTACGAACTCATCAGTTTCAACCCGCCGAGTCTGAAGTTGTACGTCGATATTTGTTCCACGAGTCCGTACCTGTCGGCGATCCTCATTAACAATCCGGGGATGATCGACGAACTCCTGGACACGCTGATTCTCGACCAACCCCGCACCGCCGAGGAACTGCACACGGAGTTGGTCGAACTCTGTCGCGGCGCCAACGACCCCGACCCGATTTTGCACAGCTTCCAAGATAAAGAACTGTTGCGGATCGGGGTGCGCGACTTGTTGGGCAAGGACAGCGTGCAACAAACCACCGCCGCGCTGAGTGACCTTGCTGACACCCTGTTGACAGTGGTGTTCGATCTCGCCGAACGGGAACTGGCCGTGAAACGTGGGGTGAGTTGCCGTTACGTCATCCTCGGCTTGGGCAAACTCGGGGGCCGCGAGATTAGTTTTCACAGCGACCTGGATTTGGTGTTGCTGTACGAAACCGATGGCATGACCACTGGCACGGTGCCGACGACCAACCACCAGTATTTCACGCAATTGGCACAACGGGCGATTCGCGTG
>JANLRE010001166.1:0-2781 GCA_031368205.1 Fimbriiglobus sp.
CCCTGGGCTAAGGGAACAACCCCGGTGGGGTTGAAACCAAAGACGTGCGGCAACCGCCCATCAACCCCTGTGACACGCACAGGAGGTTTTTCCATTCGTCGATCCGATGGGGCAACGGTGTCGAACCACAAAGCCCACGGACGATCGTCCGTGGGCTTTGCTCCCTGCCATAAACCATTCCTATTGCTTCGGCAGGAACGGGAACTTATCGCCGAGTTTCTTTTGCAGTTCGTCGCGGAGCTTGTCTTCGAGCTTCTTCCCCGCTTCGCCGGCGGTGTTGGTGATGGCGTCCTTGGCGGCATTGCGGATCATCGCCTGCATGTTGGCTTCGATGCTGCGGTGGTCGAGGATCGGTTTCGCCAGGGTGCCGGTGATCGGGACTTTGATCCGTTGCTTCGAGACGATGTCGCGGATGCGGGGGTTGTTGCCGAGGAGTTGGTCCAGCACCGTCGCCGGGACGGGCATGTCCATCGTCAGGGACACCGTGTTGTCCAACCCGACGGACCCGGAACTGCGGACCACGGCTTGCCCGATGGTGATGTCAAAGTTCTCGTGGTAGACGCGGCCGTTCTCCAGCTTGATCGGGACGACTTGGTCCTTGGCCAAGGTCTGGTTCAGTTGTTTGGCCCCCAGTAGCGAAGCGATTTCCGTGACGACCGGGCCGGGAGACACGCTCACGTTGTGCAGGGTCAACTTGCCGCGAAGCGTGCCCTTCTCGGGGTCCAGCAGTGGGATCGTGTTGTCTTCGAGGTCGAACGAAATCAGCCCGTCGGCCTGGGCCGCATTGGCGAACGCGGGCAAGGCGTACCCAATCGCGTTGGCACACGCCACCGGCGTGAGCTTCGCTTGGTCGATGATTTTCCCCTTCGCCAAGGTCATGTCGTACCCCTTGGTGTTCAAATCCAGCTTCGGTTCGACCCGCACTTTCCCGCCGCCGAAGTTGGCTTCGATCGGGTTCATCGTGACGAGACCGCGTTCCAACCCGGCTTTCAGTTCGCTCGGCCCCACTTCAAAGCCGTAGGCTTTGATTTGCTGCCACGACAACCCCGCGTTGCCGGTCAGGCCGGCGTAAGCCGACGAACGATCGTTCGTGGGCGTTCCTCCGCGAGAAGCGAGGGCGAAAGCTTGCTTGCCTTCTCTCCCCCCGTCGGCGGGGGGATTAAGGGGGGTCGAACCGCCCACCCCACCCCGGCCCTCCCCGTATACGGAGAGGGAGAAAGATTGCTTGCCGCCGTCGGCTAAACTCCCCGCGAGTCGGAACGGGCGGGTGTCCTTGCCGGTCGCACTGCTGCCCTTGCCGAGGTACTGTTTCAGGGTCGGTTCGAGCTTGACGAGGTCGTAGGCGAGGATGCCTTCGAGGTCGAGGTCTTGACTGGTGGAAATCTTGGCGAACGCCCCTTTGCCGTCGATCACCAGACCGTCCCGTTCGACCCGCATCGTTTGGAACCGGACGGCGTCGGCGTCGTACACCCCGACGGTGCGAACCGTCACCCACGGTTCACTCCAGGTCGGCTTCGCGGGCACCCCGTACCGGACGTTGTCCACCTTGAAATCCGCGTCAAAACTGATCGCGGAGCCGGTCATCGTGACGCCCAATTTGCCGACCGCCAGCCCGTTGATGGCGTCCTTGTCTTGTGGGTCGGATTGCAATTTCAGCAGGCGTTGCACGCGGTTCAGGTTGGCGGTCACGTCCCCGGTCGTGGCCACGGTGTAGCTGTCCGCGACCGATCGCAGTTCGACTTTCGGCGACGTGAAAACCACGGTGTCGCACTGCACCACGACGGCGGTCAAGTTCACGTCCCCCGTCTTGCGGGTCCAGGTCGCGGCGGTCTCCACTTTCAGCTTGGGTTCGTTGAGTTCGACCCCTTCGCCGACGAACCGCACGTTGACCAAGTTGCCGGTCACGCGGTCAAGTGTGATGCCGTCGTCGTGGACTGCCACCGTGGCTTCGAGCGGTCCGGCACCGGCGATTTGCCACCCCGCCGGGATGCCCGCCCACGCCCCGACGCGGGTTCGCCATCGGGCCAGTTCGCCGGTCAACGTCGCACGGATTTTGCCGCTCCGCACGTCACGGGCATTGGCGACAGGCTCCAGCAACTTGGCGGTGAACTGGTCCACGCCAGCGTTCACTGTGGCATCGGCAACATCAATCCGAATCGGTCCCTTCGGATCGATCAACCCGGTGACGGTGGCGTTGATCTTCAATTCCGGTTCGGCCAGCCCTCGCCCCGTGGAATCGGTGAACTGCAAGTTCGTCACCTTGACAGCGGCATTCGCTTGAAACCCGCCACCGGCACGCGGGTCGTTCTTCACCGTCACTTCGGCAAACCCGGCGAGCTTCGTGTTGCCCAGATCGACGAAGTCCGCAAGTCGGGCACCCAGACGATCGAGGTCGATGTTGGCCATCAGAATGAACGCCTCGACCGAGCCACGACCGGCCAAGCCGATGAAGTCCGCTTCGCACTCCAGCTTGTGGAACACGGGCATGAAGTCGGCCCGCAATTGGCCGTCGAACCCGATGCGTAACGGCTTCTCCCACACGAGCGGTTTGCCGTCCCGACTGCCTTTGAGTGAGGTCGTTATCACGCTGCCTTGCCAGTCGGTTCCGGTCGCCGCCGCCTTGCTTGCGAGCTTGGCGGTCAACCGGCCTTCGCGGAGTTCGGTGCCGGGTTTCAAGCGAAGCAGCTTCGGGACAATGGCACTGAGCTTGGCGATGTCAACGTCCGCATCGAGCTTCATCGCGGGTTGTGTGAGGTAGAACGCCCACGGACGATCGTCCGT
>JANLRE010000005.1:0-2842 GCA_031368205.1 Fimbriiglobus sp.
TTCCACCCCACCCCGGCCCTCCCCGCAAACGGGGAGGGAGCCAGTAAGTTCTCGCCCCTACGCCTTGATCTGCGTGTTGAAAGCGTCGATCGCGCCCCGCAGTTGGGACTCGATGTCGGGGTTGATTTCCTTCTTGTCCGCAAGGAGTTTGCGAACTTCAGGCATTTGTTCCTTCATGAAGGCCAGGAACTGCTTCTCCCAGGCTTTCACGTCTTTGCGTGGCACGGTATCAAGGCCACCCGTGTTGCCGGCGAAAATAATCATGATCTGGTCGATCACGTTCAGCGGTTCAAACTGGCCTTGCTTGAGAATCTCGACCATCCGGTAACCACGGTCCAGGAGTTTCTGGGTGGCCACGTCGAGGTCGGTCCCGAGTTGCGCGAAGGCTTCGAGTTCGCGGAAGGAGGCGAGTGCCAGTTTCAACCCACCGGCGACGAACTTGTACTTCATCGCCTTGATCTGGGCGTTCCCACCGACGCGGCTCACAGAGATGCCCACGTCGACGGCGGGCAGCACTCCGGCGTTCTTCAGTTCGGGTTGCAGGTAAATCTGGCCGTCGGTGATCGAGATCACGTTGGTCGGGATGTACGCCGAAACTTCGCCTTCCAGTGTCTCGATGATCGGCAGTGCCGTCAACGAGCCGCCGGAGCCGACGACCTTGGCAATCTTGTGGCCGGCGAAATGTGCCTTCATTTCGTGTTCGGCTTGATCTTTCCCGCCGGCCGCCCCTGGCCCGAGGTAGACCATGCCCGCTTCGCCGGTGCCGCGTTTGCGTTTCGGGTCGATCTTCGAGTTCACGCCCCAGTCCGCGCCGCACTTGGCCGTGTCCGTGTTGTTCGCCACGATGACCCACTTTTCGGCGAGTTTCGCGGAGCGTTCGAGCAGTCGGCTGTGACAGTAGAACACGTCACCGGGGTAGGCTTCCCGACCCGGCGGGCGACGAACCAGCAGCGACAGTTGGCGGTACGCGGCGGCTTGCTTCGACAAGTCGTCGTACACACACAGGGTGTCGCGGCCTTCTTCATACATGAAGTATTCGGCGATCGCGGTCCCAGCGTAGGGGGCGATGTATTGCAGCGGCGCGGAGTCGGAAGACGATGCCACGACGACCACGGTGTAGTCCATCGCGCCCATCTCGCGGAGTTTTTCCACGAGGGCGGCGATCTTCGATTCCATCTGCCCGCAGGCGACGTAGACGCAGATGACATTCTCTTCTTTTTGATTGATGATCGTGTCAATCGCAATCTGCGTCTTGCCGGTCTTGCGGTCGCCGATGATGAGTTCGCGTTGGCCACGACCGATCGGCGTCATGGCGTCAATCGCCTTGATCCCGGTTTGCAGCGGTTGCTTGACCGGCTGGCGATCGACAATGCCGGGGGCGGGGGATTCGACGAGGCGGGAGTGCTTCGCCAGAATCGGGCCTTTGCCGTCCATCGGGTTGCCGAGCGGGTCGATGACGCGACCGATCATCTCCGGGCCGACCGGCACTTCGAGCAACCGGCCCGTGGTGCGGACTTCGGCGCCTTCGCGCACCTTCAGGTAGTCACCGAGAATGATGACGCTGACGGAGTTTTCTTCGAGGTTGAACGCCAACCCCTTGACGCCGGATTCCGGGAACTCGATGAGTTCCCCGGCCATCACGTCCGACAGCCCGTACACACGGGCGATGCCGTCGCCGACTTCGAGAACCTTGCCGGTCTCGCGGACGTCAATTTGTTTGCCGAAGTCGGAAATCTGCCGCTCGATGATCGAGGCGATTTCGCTGGCTTGAAGCTTCTTATCAGACATGGGTGCCACTCGCCATCAGGTGGGTGCGGAGATTTTCTAAGCGGGATCGGACGGAGGTGTCGTACACCTTGTCGCCGACTTGCACGACGAGGCCGCCGAGCAAATCGGGGTTGACCCAAATGTCCAGAATCGGTTGGGCGTTTAGTTGTTCGGAGAGAGTCTGTTTCAGGGCGGCAATCTGCTCGTCGGTTAGGGTGAGCGCCGTCGTCACCCGGACCCGAACGCGGCCATCGCGGCTGTCACGCAGCTTGCTGTATTCGGCGTTGATCGCCGGTAACAAGTCGAGCCGACCGTTCTGATTCAACACGCCGATGAACTTGCGGAACGTCTCGGAGGTTGTGTGTTCAAAAGCAGCCGTCAGCACGGGAACTTTGGCGGCCTTGCCGATGGCGGTGCTGCCGAAGAAGCCTGCGATTTTCGGGTGGCCCTTGACAACGTCTTTCGCAACGCCATCGAGTTCATCCCCGAGTTCGTCCACTTGCGCAGTAGAGCTAGCCGCCTGGATCAACGCCTGGGCGTAGACACGGGCAATCCTGGCTCTCATGCCCGTGGCTTCCAGCACGGTTTCGTGTTTCGTGGCATCAGCCATGCTTGCAAAGTCCTGCGTGAGTTCGGGGAACCCGATCAATTCTTGCCGACGCCCGCCTTCAGTTCGGCGAGCGATTCGTCGATGAGCCGGCTGTGATCGGCGGAGGTCATTTCGCGGCGCAGCGCCTTGCTTGACATCAACGCGGCGAGTTGAACCGACTTCTGGTAGATCTCGGACAACGCCTGATCCTTCGCCGTTTCAATTTCACGCTTCGCCCGGTCCCGTTCGGACGCCGCTTCCTTGACACCCGTTTCGCGTTCGGTGGCGCGAAGTTTGGCCGCGTCGCGGCGGGCTTCTTCGATGATGGCTTTGACCTCGTCTTGCGCCTGGGCCATCTTCAACTGAAGGTCCGCTCGAATCGCTTCGGCTTCCTTCTTCGCGTTGATCGCTTCGTCACGGGCGTTCAGAATCGCGTCTTCGCGGGCCTTCATCCCGGTCCGAATTTGCGGCCACGCAAACTTGGAC
>JANLRE010000013.1:0-14932 GCA_031368205.1 Fimbriiglobus sp.
ATGATTCCGGCGCGGGTCCACCCCCAGAGCGTCCGGGCTGAGATACCCAAAGCCTTTGCGGCATCGCGGGGCCGCATGGACAACGGGTCTTGAACGGGTTGATTCAACATGATGACGATTCCAACGGTTCCCGTCCCGCGAATTGCGGTTCGGATACCCGTTGGCGAAATGTTGGGGTTCAACAGCACCCAACAGTTGATGTGTCGCTGTGAATCGTCATGAAAAGCAAGGGTTTGCGGGGAAAAGAAACTTTCGCAAGTGTTGGGGACATGATGCCCAACGATCCAACACCCAACAGCGACTAATCGTCGCCACGATCGTCTCCACCGTCCGGACATTGGCCGTTCAAATGATGCGGAGCAAACTCATCGTTCAACAGCTTGAGTGTGGCAATCAACGTGCTAGTATCACGGCAATGGGCCTTGTACTTAGCATGGCCTTTAAACTCGTCTTTGAAGAATTTTGATGCCGTCGCCCTGTCTACGTCAGCCCGCCGTGCTAGCTCGTTGTTGCCGATGGGTTCAAAGTTCACGCAACTACCATCGGCGTAAAGGTGGTGCTTTGTCAGGGCCGCGATTAGCTTCTCGTGCGCTTCGCCGCTAGTGGTACTGCGTTTCGGTTGCTTGGTTGGTTGCGGGGAAGATGGATTCGCTGTAACCATTATTGGTGACGCACTATTGTCGGTTTCGCTGGCTCGTAATGCGGGACCAGATGACGAAGCCACGGGCGTAGGTAATAACCCCGCCAGTTCAATCGCCTTGGCGGATGCGGCGAAGAACCCGTTCTTCAGCGTGGCGTAACCGTAGATGTCCTCGGACGGGTTCAAGACACGATCCACAGCGCTCTCGTAATTGAAGCAAACCTCTTCACCCGATGGATCATTGCCCCGCAGTGAGTTGAACACGAACCGCACCCACTTGGCGACGGGGTTGGGGTCCAGGTACGCCGTGCTGCTCACATCATGCCCTCCCAATTATCTGTGAAACATAACCGGACCATCGAACATTTCGGGTGGGAGCGCGTTACCCGCTTGTTCCAACAGTGTCCGTAGATCGCTATCCATGTGCCGATGTAAGAGGTACTCTGCGTTGGCATGTCCTTGCGAGAGCCGAAGAGTTTCAAACCGGACATCCATCGGGAAATCACACCATGTTCTCGCCGCTGGCATCCGGAACGAACTGGTCAGTTTTACATGTTGCCATTCGGGATCGCCGAAGCCCCCGGCCAGTCTTGCCAAGTGTGAAAAGTGCTGGTGCAGTTCGGCGAATCGACGGCGAACGGCCATCCTGTCGGTCGGCGCCGGTTCTGAGGTCGCGTTTTCTAACTCGGCGATCATCATCTCGATCGCCTGCACTGTTGAACTGAAAACGTCGTCTTTCAGGCAACGCCAAATCGTTCCCGGTACAACATCATCGCAAGTCGCTTGAATTGAATAGAGTTGCATCTTGATTTCGGGAACCTTGTTCTCGTGTGGATACTTCATCCACAGCGTTGCGTGACCGTCATCACTTGGGGCTGGGCCACAATATCCCCGTTGGCTTACCGATTGGTATACAAATGCTACGAATGGCAAGAAGGTGATTCGAGTCGCAAAGTGAGTTCGTGGGCCTCTTCAAGTGCGGATTTTACCGGCGCCCGTCGTGGTCACGTTGACCACGGCCAGCACATCGGGGAGCTTCGCCTTCTTCACTTTCGCCAGGGTTCGGCACGCGGACATCAGGTTCCGGTTCGCCATTTCGATGCGGTTGAAGTGGTACGTAGCCTGGGCTGTAGTTTTTAGCCGTTCGATCTGGGTGGCGTATTGCAATTCCGCGAAGTTCACGAATAGCCACGCGATCACAACCCGTTCCGCAAGCAGGTAGTCGAGTGCGGTCGGGTTCACCCCGGCTAACCGGGTTCGCAGGTCCGACGCGAACCGCACCAGCGCTTGGCTCCAGAGGAGGTCGTCGCCCGCGACCAGCGTGACCAACTTCTGAAGGACGAGGCGTCCGGCATCGCCGAAGAGCGCCGTCGCTGCCGGGTTGTCGAGGAACTGGTTGATTTCGGGCAACACCGAACGGTCGCCCTTTTCGGCTTTCTTCTCAACGCCTTCACCGAGTCTCTCGGTGACTAGCACGCCGAGTTCCGACGGCACCCACGTCTCACGGGCCGCGTCCGTCGTTGCCAGAGTTCCCATTGCGTTCCCCCGTTTGCGGCGCCACTCGCGGTTGTGCTGGTGCCACCCGTTTGCCAGCATTGCGTCCGCAACGGTGGCGTCGATCCGGGCCAAGCACGTCCGCAACTTCGCGCTGATTCGATGACGTTTGGCGAGCTTGATACTACCCGACCGCGCACAGGTTCAGCCGCTCTCGCCGTCGCTCCCAGTCGGGCATCATCGCCGTAAGTAGGCGGTAGAAGTCGGTGCCGTGGTTGTGTTCCTTCAGGTGACAGAGCTCGTGTACGACGACGTATTCGATGCACGGTCGTGGGGCGACGATTAGATCGGGGTTCAGCAGGATGTGGCCTTCGGCGGTGCAGCTTCCCCAGCGGTTCGTCATTTTGCGGATCTGGAACCCGTTCTGCTGGATGTCGTGTCGTTCGGCACGGACTGAACACTCGGCAAAGACCTCGCCGAAGACCGCCCCCGCACGTCGCCGGAACCACTCCGTCACCAGCGACCGCACCCGCTGCTGCTTCGGCGTGTCCGCCAGCCCGACGTTGATCTGGCCTCTCGACATCTTCACGCCGTCCGCGTCGGCCTGATGGACCCGCAGCCGGTACTGCCGCCCCAAGTAATGATGCGACTCGCCGCTCACGTACCGGCGTGGCGGGAGCTTAGGTAAATAATTCTCGAAGAACCGCTGTTGCTGGATGATCCATAAAGCCCGCTTCACGACACGCTTCACGACCTCGTCATCCGTGCTGGCCGTCGGAGCCGTCACCACGACTGTTAAGTCGGGGTGAACGTCAATGGCCAAGGTCTTCCGTGCGGAGTATTGCAGTTGGTATTCGATGCTCTTGCGACCGAACTGCACGGCGAGGCGTCGGGGCTGACCGTTCGCGCTGTTCACTGCTGCACGTCCCTCCGCTTGGCGACCCGGATGACGCCTTCGAGAATCTCGTCAATGTCTGCGTGAGACAGCGCGAGATCGTACCGCCCCTTGACGCCGAACAGCATGTCGTCCAGGTCGTTTATCATGGCGTTTTCGACATCTCGGTTGTTCGTCCAATCCCTGATCTTCTTCTCCTCGATCACCTTCATCGCCTTCAACGCGGTTTCTGCGGCGACGGCCGCAAGGTCGCCCCGCTGATCGGCACCGGCGGTCTTCTCGAAGCCGACCAGAAACAGCCGGAAGTATGCCTTGGCGTCCGGGTGCGCACGCAGCTCCGATGGCACCTTCGACGTGCCTTGTTCCTGGGCTTCCTTCCAGGTGTCCAGCATCGTTTGGAGGTATTCTTCCTCCGAAGTCCGCTTGTCGAGGTACGCCTTGATCGCCTCGTCAATCACCTGGGACAGCTTCTGGTACAGCACCGGGTCTTCCTCCATCTTCTCGGTGCAGGTCCGCTTGACCCGTGAGGCGATGAAGTCCGCCTTCGCCGCGCTCCCCTCGATGCCGTCGAGTTCCGCCGCCAAGTTGTTCACTTGGAAGATGTTGACCGGCTTGATGATCTGCTTGACCTCGTCCGCCCCGATGTACTTGTCCACCATACACCGGATCTGGTCTTCGTACTCTTTGTAGTCCACCGCCTCGTTGTACCGTTGCTTGACCGCCGCCCGCAGGTTGCGGAAGTATTTCAGGTCTTCGAGGTAACGCCCGACCAGCTTCCTGTCCGTCTCTTCGTGGAACTTTGCCGACCCGACCGCGATTTGGAGCGTCTTGGCGAACTGGTTCAGCGTTTCGTAAAAGTCCTGCCGCACATCATCCGGGCGCAGCCACTGCTACATTTGCTCCAAGTCCTTCTTGTTCGCCACGCCGTTGAACACCGCCCACACGTTGGTGTGCCGCTCCTTCAACTTGGCGACTTCTACGTCCACCGGGGTAAACGTCCCCTCAATGTCCTCGTCGTCAAACCCGCTGAGGGCGTCGTACTTCTTCACCGCTGCGTCGAGTTCCCCGAAGATGCCCCGGTAGTCCACCACCCGCCCGAAGTCCTTGCCGTCGAACAGCCGGTTGACGCGGGCGATGGCTTGCAGGATGCTGTGATCCTTCAGCCGCTTATCGACGTACAGTACCGTGTTGCACGGGGCGTCGAACCCGGTGAGTAGCTTGTCCACGCAGATGATGATTTCCGGTTCGGGCGACTTCTCGAACGCCTCGATGATGCCGTCGAGGTACTTCTTCTCGGTGCCGTACTCCTGCATCATGGCAGACCAGAACTTCTGGATTTCCGGCACGTCCGCTTCGTCAATCGTCTCGTTGTCCTCGCGGGTGTCGGGCGGCGAGATGACGACCCGCGTCGTCACCTTCCGGGTCGGGTGATCCCGCCCGATCTCCGCGAATAGTTGGTGGTACTTGAGCGCGACCGCCTTCCCGCTCACCGCGAACTGCCCCTTGAACTTCGTCCCCTTGAAGTTCTCGGTGAAGTGCGTGGCGATGTCGAACGCCACCTCGTACAGCCGCTCCGAGGTCTTCGTCAGTTCCTCTTCGCGGCGGAACCGCTTCTTCAGGTCGGTCTTCTGGTCGTTGGACAAGTCCTTCGTGATCCGGTCGAACCACTTGTCGATGGCCTTCTGATCGCCGTGCAGTTCGGACATCCGCCCTTCGTACAGGATCGGCGTCACTGCCTTATCCTCGACCGCTTGCCGCATCGGGTAGGTGTGGATGAAGCCGCCGAACTTTGCAGCCGTACTCTTGTCGCTCTTCAAAAGCGGAGTGCCAGTGAAGCCGATGAAGCAGGCGTTCGGGAACACCTGCCGCATCTTGGCGTGAGCCAGTCCGTACTGGCTGCGGTGGCTTTCATCGACCAACACGAAGATGTTGCTTCCGAGATCCCGCAGCCCGTGTGTGTTCGCCGCCGACTCAAACTTGTCGATGATCGTGGTGATGATGTCGGCCTTGCCCTGCGTGACCAGTTCGACCAGATGTTCACCGCTCCTCGCCTTCTCCACCGACTTACGGCAAGAAAGGAACGTCTTCCAGATCTGCGTGTCGAGGTCCACACGGTCGGTGACGATCACGACGCGGGGGTTCTTGACGCTCGGCTCCAGAGTGAGTGCCTTGGCCAGCATTACCATCGTCAAGCTCTTGCCACTGCCGGTCGTGTGCCAAATCACTCCGCCCTGTCGCTTCTCGTCGCCCTTCGCCTTCGTGACCAACGCCATCGTCGCGCGGATGGCAAAGTATTGTTGGTATCGGGCGACCTTCTTCACGTTCTTGTCGAACAGGGTGAATCGGCAGGTCAGTTCCAGCAACCGTTCGGGGCGCAGCAGGCAGTACAGCAGCCGATCTTGGGGCGACGGCAACCGAGGGCCAGCAGCCGCGAGTTCTCGCATCCGTTTCTCGATATGCGGTGAGCGGCTCTCGAAGAGTCGCTGTTGCTGTTCCAGTGGTAGCGGCGTGTTGATGAGTTTGGCCAGGATCGTATCGAGATCAGGGGCATGTTCTTCCCGCCAGGCCGACCAGAACTTTTTCTCCGTCCCCGCCGTGGCGTACTTTCCGTGGTTTTGACAGACCGAGAGTAGCAACTGCGAGAACACGAACAGGTGCGGTATCTCGCCGTTCCGCTGGTTACGGAGTTGCTGGCTGATGCCGACCTCGACGGCATCCTGGGCGTCGGGTCGCTTGCACTCGATGACCGCCAGCGGGATGCCGTTCACGAACAGCACGATGTCCGGGCGGCGGGTTTCGTGGGACGCGGTGCGCTCCACCTCAAACTCGTCCGCGACGTGGAAGACGTTGTTCGCCGGGGTGTCCCAATCGACGTACCGGATCGAAAAGCTCTTCTTGTTCCCGTCGATGGTCTGTTCCAAGGACTTGCCCAGCGTGAGCAGGTCGAAGATTTGCTCGTTGGTCTTCACGAGGCCGTCGAACGGAATGTCGATGAGCGTGTCCACGGCGGCACGCAGGTTCGCCTCCGTGAAGTCGTGCGTCTGCCCCTTGAACGTGATCGGGTTGAGCTTTTTGAGTTGCTCCAACAGGATCGCGGCCAGCACGACCCGGCTCCGCTTGCCGCCCCGGTGTGCCAACGCCTCGGCGGGCGTGAGGTAGCGGAAGCCCAGGTGCTGCAACAGGTGCAGCGCGGGCAGGTGCGAAACGATGTCTTCGAGGAACTCGGCAACCGCCATGACTCACTCCCTCACTTACCGAACCGTGCACGACAGTGCCCGGTTTGTTTTTGCGTCGTCGGCCGCTGGCATCAACCGGGGACTGTTGTCGGCCGCTCGCATCAACCGGGGACTGTCGTCCCCGGTTCCGAATCCATCGTCCAGATCACCAAAGGGTATTCCTGATGTCGCACATATTCGATGGCCGCAGCTACAGCTCGTTCGTCCGGCAACCGCCGACGCGAACCCGACGCCGCCCACCAAGTCCCGCTAGTCGGACGGGGGTAGGCTTGGTTCAACATCCGCGAAGCGTAACTCTTGAATACCTGCAAGAGCCGGTCGGTCAACACCTCCTCCGGAGCCGAGATAACGATGTGGATGTGGTTCGCCATCACGGCCAGGGCGTGATGCGACCAACCCCGGAACTCCGCCGATGAACGAAAGTCGTCGGCCACTAACCGCGCTTGTTCGGCAGTAAACAGAACCGGCTTTCCCTTCATCTGCTCGCGGGCGTACCGCTCCAGCCCCGGCAGGTCGCGGTCGCATTCAGTACCGGGGATATTGTGACGCCCGCCGTGACCATCCGCCCCTCGCACGTTCGACACGAAGCCCCGCGCATCTCCCGGCAGCCATGTGCCGTAGGTCCGCCATGTGAGCAGCCAAAACGCTTGTCCCATGCGCCCCTCCGAACCGGGCACGACAGTGCCCGGTTGTTGTTGTCGCCGGTCGCCGGTTGTTGTCGCCGGTTGTTGTCTCTGTCCCCAACCAGCCATTTCGGTGGGGCGTCAACCGGGGACTGTCGTCCCCGGTTCGGAAACAGTTTGCACCCGGACTTTGCCGGTCAGAAGTTGCTGCATGAGGCCCTTCTTCTGCCGCCGCAGCGCGTCCAGTTTGCGGCGATGGAGGGCGAGTTCGCTATCTGCGTTGTTCAAGACGGCAGCGATGGCCTGCTGCTCGGTGAGCGGCGGCAGCTTCAACGGCATTTCCGCCAAGTCGCTGAAGTAGATGCGAACCCGCACACTGCCGCCGCCCGACCTGTTGACGAACTGGTGCCAGAAGTGCGTCTTGCGAAAGTGGTTCAGGAACTCCGCGTCAAGCTCGTCGCCGCACTGGAACACAACGTAGTCGGGGCTGACGAGGACATCTTCATCGCCTTCCCACATGGCGATGGACCCGACGTTGATCCGCATCGGGTTGTACGCAAAGTCGTGCTTGCCGACCGTCTTGTATCGGTCGATGCTCTCTCCGATCACGTCCTCAGACATGGGAACCATGCCCACGCTGTTCGTCACGGAGTAGACTTGGGGTGTTGTCGTCGGTGTCCCGTTCCTGCGGGACGAGTTGCTGGCGACATCACCGAGTTGGCACGCACGCCAGTGCCCCGTTGCAGACTTCGGCAGCCGCACCTTGCCAGTGAGCAGCGTCTGCATCAGGGCAGTTTTCCGCTTCTGCTTGGCGGCAATCAACTTCTCGGTCAACTCGATTGCCCGATCCCACGTTGAGAGGATGGCGGCGATCCGCTGTTGTTCACCGAGTGGCGGGAACGGAAGACGATATTCGCCAAGATCGTCAGCGTAGATGTGAACTACAGTGTGACCCTTGGCGCGTCTTGCACGAAATCGAATCGCATCAAAACTGTTTAGGGCGTAGACGATGAACAATGCCTCGCCACGAATTGGTCGAAACGTGATAATATCGCCGCCAGCATAGCACTCTTCGTCAAGTAAATACACAGCCGGTCTGCCAATATCTTCGGCTGTTTCTCCTGAGCAGGGAAACAGAATGTCGCCTCTCTTGATGGGATAGCACGACGAAGCGTGGCTTGCATCGATGAATGATCGAACTGAACGTATCGACACGTTGTAAATCGTGTAAAGCTCCCCATAGCGGATCGCATTTAATCCGCTGGGAACAAGGTCGGACTTGCTCACACCCCCTCCTTTTGCGAACGTGCCGAGTTCGTGTAAAGGGACAGAATGCCAAGTGTGACTCAATTCCCTAACTCCTTCAAGTACCCCGCCATCTTCTTCTCCACCTGGGCCAAGTCCGCGTTTAGGCTTTGGCATCGGCCCAGTTCTCGACGGCCAAACTGGGAATGCGGAGCAGGTCGGTGTCTTTCGAGACGACGACGCAGTCGGGGAGCGTCAGAGCGATGGCGGCGATCAGGCCGTCCATGACGCCGATCCCTAACCCTCGTTTTCGGCTAATCGCCATCAGTTGACCGTACTCCTCGGTCGCGCGGCGTTCCAATGGCCAACTCTTGATCTCGGCTAGTTTTCGCTGAAGAAACGCGAGATTGTCTCGCGTCGAATCGGATGCCGCGATCCCGAAGAACAATTCCGCGACCACCAATTCGCATGTCCCGATCACTGCGCCCGAACTTCGGGCCTCTCGGACCCGTTCCTGAACACCGTGAAGGCGGTACATCCAGTCATTCACCGCGTTGGTGTCGAGCAGAAATCGCTTCATGGAAACATCTCGCCCGCTTCTCGGTTGAGCTTCTCCAGCGAACGTTGGTCGCACTCCTTCAGCCAACCCATTGCCGCGTCCCATTTGGCCGAATCGAAGTGCGGTGGCACCGTTGCCTTGTCCCGTTCGATCCAAGCCGCAATGGCCTCGGGACTGGTGTCCCAATCCGGTTCGACATCCTCGGAATCCGGAAGTTGGATCGAGAGTTCGGTGCCGTCCGGCAAGTCGAGCGGCTCATCGGTTTCGATGCGGCCGTTGCGGACAATCGCTTTGATGGCGTTCACGTTCGGGTCTCCTGGGTCGTCCGCTCCTCATTCTACCATCCCCAACTCCTTCAGATGCGCCGTCACGCTTCCAACGTGGCCCAGTTCTCGACGGTCAGCCCCGGCACCGCCGACAGATCGCTATCGGCGCTGACGACGGTGCAATTGCCGAGCGTCAAGGCGATGGCGGCGATTTGGATGTCGTTTTGTCCCATGGGGCGACCCGTGGCCTTCAACGCGAAAGCGATCCGACCGTACTCGAATGCCGTGGGCCGATCCATCAGCCATAGCTTCCAGGCATCAAGGGCTTGGCGCAACCGCAGGAGGTTGCGTTCGCGGTGCGGGCTGCCCTCGGCGCGAAAAGCCAGTTCGCCGAGGATCGGTGCCGCGATCCCGACGCGGTTCCCGCGAACGATTTCCACTTGCGATCGCTCGTACACGCCTCGCTTTCGGTCCAAGTACAGGCCGGCGATCCCCGTATCCAGAATGAACCGTCTCATGGGAATGCGCTCTCCAACCCCTTCTCGAAGTCGTCGATGCCGCGTTGATTCAGCCGACGTTCCCAGGCGTCGAGGTCCGCCGCGACCTCCGGGGGGATGTCGAGCGGTTGCAGCCGCTCCATGGCCGCCAACACGCGGGCAATTTCCTCGGGCGTCGGCTCGTCCTCATCCGCCGACCCGGTCGCTTCGGAGAACAGCAGTTCGGTACCGTCCGGCAAGTCGAGCGGCTCATCGGTTTCGATGCGGCCGTTGCGGACAATCGCTTTGATGGCGTTCACGTTCGGGTCTCCTGGGTCATCCGCTCCTCATTCTACCATCCCCAACTCGTTCAGGTACTTCGCTGTCACGCTTCCGCCGCGGCCCAGTTCTCGACGGTCAGCCCCGGCACCGCCGACAGGTCGCTATCCGCAGAAACGACGGTGCAGTTGCCGAGGGTCAGCGAAATGGCGGCGATTTGGATGTCGATCTGCTGCATGGGTCGCCCCATACGCTTGAGGAGTGTGAACAGGCGGCCGAACTCGGCGGCGGCTTTTTTCTCGTAAGGCCAACGCAAAAGCCGGGATAGCCCGTGACGCAGGCGGCGCAGGTTTTCGTCGCGGGTGTCGCTCCCTTCCACCCCGGACCACAGTTCGCCCAGGACCGGCGTACAAATGCCGATTCTGTGACCGCGTCGCCGTTCCCGGTCGGCGGCCTGTCGGATGCCTCCGGTGTTGTTGACGAACTGTTGGGCCGGCCCGGTGTCTAGCAAATATCGCTTCATGGGCTTTCCCCGAACATCTGCCGGCGGACGGCTTCGACGTTGAAGCGGCGGAACTCCTCCTCGAAGGCTCCGTCCGTCACGAACTCCACCGGTTCGATGGTGTCGAGCCACGCCGCCCAATCGGCGATGGCCTCGGCGTCGTCGCGCCACTCGGATTCGTCCAGGCCAATCTTCTCCCCGGCGGACAAGACTTCGATGGTGATGTTCATTCCGTCGGGTAAGTCCGCCGGTGCGGCAACATCGATACGGCGGTCGCGGACGACGGCATGGATTTGGCTCATGAAACATCTCCTCGGGTCGAGCGAATTGTCTTCATTCTACCATCCCCAACTCGTTCAGGTACTTCGTCATTTGCTGCTGGACCTTCGCTAGTTCGGCGTCCAGCGCGTCGATTTCCTTCTGGACAGCGCCGATGTCAATTTGCACTTCCTCCTCAAACGTGTCCACGTAGCGCGGGATGTTCAGGTTGAAGTCGTTCTCCGCGATCTCTTTCAAGTCGGCGACGTGGGCGTACTTGTCCACGGTCTTGCGGGCCTTGTAGGTGGCGACGATCTTGTCGAGGTCTTCGGGCCGCAGCCGGTTCTGGTTCGTGCCGTCTTCGTAATCCCGGCTGGCGTCGATGAACACCACCGTCTTGTTCCGCTTGTGCTTGCGGAAGACGAGAATGGCGGCGGGGATGCCGGTGCCGTAGAAGAGGTTCGCGGGCAGGCCGACGACCGCATCAAGCAGGTTCGCTTCGATCAACTTCCGGCGAATGACGCCCTCGCTCGCGCCCCGAAACAAGACCCCGTGCGGCACGACCACGCCGACCCGCCCGGAGTCTTCGGTGATCGTTTCGATCATGTGCGTGATGAAGGCGTAGTCACCCTTGCTCTTCGGCGGGATGCCCCGATGGAACCGCCCGTAGTTGTCGGCCCCGGCTTCGTCCTGCCCCCACTTGTCGAGCGAGAACGGCGGATTGGCGACGACGACCTCGAACTTCATGAGCTTGTCGTCGGAGAGCAACTTCGGCTCGCGGATCGTGTCGCCCCACTCGATGCGGGCGTTGTCCATGCCGTGCAGGAACATGTTCATCTTCGCCAACGCCCAAGTGCTGCCGGTGTTCTCCTGCCCGTACAGCGAGAAGTCCTTCGACCCGACCTGCTGGCCGCACTTGATGAGCAGCGACCCCGACCCGCACGCCGGGTCGCAGATGCGTTCCCCCGGCTTGGGATCGACCAGCCGGGCGATGAGTTGGGACACTTCCGGCGGGGTGTAGAACTCGCCCGCCTTCTTCCCGGCATCCGCTGCGAATCTGCCGATGAGGTATTCGTAAGCGTCCCCGATCACGTCAAGGTTCCCGACCCGGCTGGGCCGTAAATTGAGCCGCGGATCGTTGAAGTCTTGCAAGAGTGACTTCAAGCGAGCGTTCCGGTCTCGCGTTTGGCCGAGGCTGGCTTCCGAATTAAAGCTGATGCGGCGGAACACGCCTTCGAGCTTCGCCTTGTTCGCGTCCTCGACCTCGTCGAGAGCTTCGTCGATAACCTCGCCCAAGTTATTCGCGTTCCGCTGGTCGTAGAGAGCCAGGAAGGTGCAGGCCGGCGGCAGCACGAACCGCTCCCGCTTCAGCCGCCGTAGGATGCGCTCCTCGTCGTCGCCGTACTCCTTCTTCACCGCCTCGTAGTGATCCTGCCACACGTCCGAGACGTATTTCAGGAACAGCATGACGAGGATGTAGTTCTTGTACTCGGACGGATCGACCGCGCCCCGGAAGGTGTCGCACGCCTTCCACAGGATGCCGTTGATCTCGCTTTGAATGTCCTTGCTCGAAGTCGCCATCGGTATTCTCACGCCATCAGCAAGCCGCTGAGTGCCAACATTGACAAGTTCCGTTGGAGGCCGGCCCGAAAATCGGCTTCACTTGGTCGGTGATCGTCCGAGAAGCTGGCATAAACTTCCGCCGCAATCTCGTCGATGGTACGGGTGCCGTCGAGCAGTTGCACGAGTAGCCGACTCTGGGCGTCATCGAATTGAACACGCATGTGAAGTAGGGTTGTGGCGTGACTCGCGCCCGCCAACTGGACGCGGGCCAGGGGGCTGGACACGGGGCGTTCGGAAATCGTTGTGACGTAAGCGGGGACGTGGCCCTTCAGTAGCACCAGTCCGGTGGTCCAGGCGACCACAAGTTCGCTCAACAATTCCTCGACCTCGTCGTCGGTAAACGACTCGCGACTGAGTTTCTGTTGGGTCCGTTGCAAAAGTTCCGGGAACGAGATTCGTTGCGGGCGGCACTCGACTAGCACAACCATCGCGGCTTTGGCCAGCACGGTTTCGTAGACGACGTAGCTCGACTCCGTTTGGAACTTCATCGGGGTATTAGGCGACAAATCGACCGTGTCGAAACCGGCGTTCCCGGTGAGGTACAACTCCCGAATCGCGGACGCATTCGGCGTTCCCCGCTGTTGATGAGGTTCTTGGGTAATGATGGATTGGCGGAAGCGGCGAACCGTGGCGAAGTCGTAGTACTGTTCCCGCCGTTCGGGGTTGTGAATGGCGAGGGTGTGCAAATACTTCGCCGCTTCGGGTGGCAAGTCGCCGTTGCCCATCGAGTGCGGTTCGGCCTCGGCGACAAACTTCAAACCGTGTTCCGCAACGTGCTTCACGAACTGGTGGAAGTAGACCGGGTCGTTCACGTCGGACAAATCGTCGTGGTACAGCACGTCTTCGCGGCGGCTGTTCAGGGCCGTGGCGATGTCGCTATCGAACAACCCCGGTTCGGCACCCTCCGGGAGTTGCCGGCTGATCCGGACGAACTCGGCCAGTTGCTTGGCTTGGTCGATTTTTTGCTGCGGCTCGTCGATCCCCTGAATGTGGTACTTCATCATCTCCCAAAGCATCTGGCGCGTGTAGCTGCCGGGGTAGGTGTTGTAACTCACACAGGCCACGCCGTGCGGAGACAACGCCCGGCGAATCAGTGCCAGCATCGCGTTCCGAATGGGGACCGGAATCCAGGAGTAGATGCCGTGGGCGAGGACGTAATCGAACGGCTTGCTCGGGGGTTCCCAGGTTGCAATGTCGGCGACTTCGAGTTGGATATTTTTCAGTCCCACTCGCTCGATCAGTTGGTTGCCGCGCGCGACGGCCTCCGAGGAAAAATCAATGCCGATGAAAGTGGCATCGGGCATCGAGACCGCACACGCGACCAAGTGCATGGCTTCGCCACAACCGATCTCGAGTACCCGGCAACTGCCGACGGGCGGTGCCGCAACACCGAACATCCGGGCCACGGCGTGGAGATGGCTGGGGTGGGCCAGCACCCGTGGGACCGTCGGGTAGGACACCACGTCGTAGCTGTTCGTCATGGGTTCTCCGGGTGAAATTCGACGCGGTTTACTTCAGCCATTTGTCGGCATACGTCAAGTAGGTTTCCCAATCGGGCGGACCCATCGCGTGCTTGCCGGGGCGAATCCAGTAGCCGAGCCGACTATCGACGAGCTTGTTTTCGTTCGGGAAACTGTCTGTGGTTAGCCCTTCGACGCCGAGGAGTTTGTAGACGGGCGACGCGGCTTTCAGCATCTCAAATTGACCGGGCGGGTCGGCCCAGACATCGTCGGTAGCGTTCGTGAACAGCACCGGACGGGGGGCACACACTGCAACCAAACAGTGCTGGTCGAACGGCAACTTATCGGTGGCGTCGTTGAACTGCTTGAAGCTGGTACTGAACCAGTGCGGGAAGGCGGTGTTGATGCGGGGGACGGGTTCACTCTTGGGGTTCGTGCGTCGGTTCGGGGCAGTCCCACCACAACCCGCTTGGCTCGGAATCGCCACGGCAATGCGCTCATCGAACGCCGCCGCCACGAGGACGGTTTTCCCCAACCGGGAGTGCCCGACTGCGGCAATTCGCTTGGCATCAATTTCAGGCATCGTAACTAAATAATCAATCGCCCGGTGAATGCCCCACGCCCAGGCCATGACCGTTGCGGTGGCGTTCGCGGTCTGCTTCCCTTTCGGGACTGGCATCGCAATGTCTGCCAACCCGCCACGAATCTTCGGGTTGTCCGGGATAATGTCACCGCAATAGACGGTGGCAACGGCGTAGCCGCGATCAACGATCGCCTCCAGTGGCCACGTCTCCATTTGCTTGCCGCGACCGGCGGCGGTGGCTTTGGTGGCAACCACACCGGGGTAGCGGTCCGGCATCCAGCCTTCGGGCAGGTGAACCTTCTCATCGAGCGTTAGCAGGTGGTTGCCGCCGAAGTTCAATCCCACAAACACTGGCACTGCGCCTGACGTTTTATTCGGGGTCACGACCAGCAAGTAAAACGGCGGAGTCGTTTGACTCACGGTCACCGCAATTTCCCGCAACGTGGCTTTGCCGCCGAACGCCTGTTTATCCTCATGGACCACTTTGCCCGTCACGGTTACTTTTGCGGCCGGATAACGACCGTACATCAGGTCTTGAAACAGTTCCTTCAACTCCGGTTTACGGCGCGTTTGCCACGCTTCTTTCGTGGTGACCGGCGTGCCGTCGAACATCACGAGTGGGTCCGGCAACTCCGGGCGATTCGGCAGTTTGTCAAACCGGATCGCTTCCGGGTCGATCCCCCACGACAACGGGGCCATGAAGAATACTCCGAACAGGCAGACGAGAAGCCGACGCATACGAACACCAGGGAAGAGGTTAACTAAGGTGTTGGCATTCCCGGCGAACCGGCTG
>JANLRE010000044.1:0-1955 GCA_031368205.1 Fimbriiglobus sp.
CGTCGGGGCGTACCGGCCCCAACTTGATGGCAACTGGTCCCGACTGAGTGTAATCACGATGACGTACCGCTCGAACCACATCCCGATGTGGACCGAGAACGCGATCAAGAACAGCGCCAACTGGTGGGTGCGAATCGACCGGATCCACAGGAACTGCGGGATAATCATGTTGGTCAAAATCAGCAGCCAGTAAGCCCACCAGTACGGGCCGTACCAAATCCGTTGCATGGTGGTTTCCCACTCATAAATCGAGTGGCTGTACCAACCCATCCACAGTTCGCAGAAGTAGCCGTAGTTCACGAGCAATCCGGTTCCGAGCATCACTTTCGCACAAAACTCCATGTGCTTATCGGTGATGAGGTCGGTCATGCCGTAGTAGTATCGCAGCGGCACCGCGAGCCAAATCACCATCGCAAACCCGGCGAAAATCGCCCCGGCGACGAAGAACGGCGGGAAGATGGTTGCGTGCCAGAGCGGAACAATTGACACGGCGAAGTCGAACGACACGATGGTATGTACGCTAAACACTAGTGGCGTACCGAGTCCGGCCAGCAGTAGGTACAACTTTTCGTACCGCCGCCAGTGGATCGCGGACCCGCGCCAGCCCATCGACAACAAGCCGTAGATCGAGCGTTGCAGCCGATTCTTGGCCACGTCCCGCAAGGCGGCAAAGTCGGGGATTAATCCGAGGTACCAGAACACGGCGGAGACCGTGAAGTAGGTCGTCACCGCGAACACGTCCCAGCAGAGCGGGCTGCGAAACTGCGGCCAAGCGGCGAAGTTCACCGGCACCGGGTAAAGCCAATAGAAGAGCCACGGGCGGCCCATGTGAACGAGCGGGAACACGCCCGCACAGGCCACCGCGAAAATCGTCATCGCTTCGGCGAAACGGTTCAGGGAGGTCCGCCACTTTTGGTGCATGAGCAGAAGAATCGCGGAAATCAACGTTCCGGCGTGGCCGATCCCGATCCACCAGACGAAGTTGACAATCGCCAACCCCCACGCCACGGGTTGGTTGATCCCCCAGATGCCAACGCCGGTGTAAAACAGGTAGCCGATGCCAACGACCATCCCCTGCATCATCGTGAAGCCGATGACCAACCAGAGCCACCAACCCTTGGGTGTGACGATTTCCCCGGTCACGACATCGGAGATTTTGTCCCCGATGGTGGCCAAGTTGTGGTTCCCAAGAACCAACAACTCGTCGTGCGGCGGGTGTTGAACGGTATCGCTGTAAGTCTTGACACCAAGTGTCGGTTCAATAACGATCGCCATGACGTTAAGCCCCCTTCGGCATAGCCGGGTTCGGGTTGCGGATGGCGGCCAAGTAGCTGGTCCGCGGCATGGTGTTGAGTTCGGCTAGCAAGCCGTAGTTGTGGTCTTCGGCCTTGGCACGAAGCACGGCACTATCCAGATCGTTGATGTCCCCGAAGGTGATCGCACCAGTCGGGCAGGCGGCTTGGCAGGCGGTCACAATTTCGCCGTCCATGATCTTGGGGCGACCACCCGCATCGACCTTGCCGGCGGCTTTCCGCTTATCGAATTCCCGTTCGGTTTCGATCTCCGCACCCCGAATCCGTTGCACACAGTAGGTACACTTCTCCATCACGCCCCGTGTCCGGACCGTGACATCGGGGTTGTTCAGCAACTTCAGGCTGTCGGTCGTGTAGTCGGAGTATTGAATGAAGTTGAACCGGCGGACTTTATACGGGCAGTTGTTCGAGCAGTACCGCGTTCCGACGCAGCGGTTGTACGCCATGTCGTTGAGTCCGTCCGCACTGTGAACCGTTGCGCCGACCGGGCAAACCACTTCACACGGTGCCTTTTCGCACTGTTGGCAAACGACGGGTTGGAAGTGGGTCCGAATCCGGTTCGAGTCCTTGATTCGCTCGGCCCGATCCTTCGGCCCCACGTCTTTGGAACCCAGCTCATCATCCATCGCCCGGTCACCGGGG
>JANLRE010000073.1:0-1072 GCA_031368205.1 Fimbriiglobus sp.
ACCCAGCGGCTCTCATCCAGCGTGCGACCGGCTTCGCCGAGTTGGAGAGAGAAGAATTGGTTGGTGACTTTCGGAATGTTCACCACCGCCGTTTTTCGGGCGGCGGGGTCGGGCTGTTTATCCCCGGCGTGCTCGAATTGCTTCAACCGCACGCCCAATTCGTGGCGGTCGGCTTGGGCATCAACCCGTTGTGTTGTGCTGACCGTGAGGCCCAAAGCGAGGAGCGAAGTCAAAAAAGCGCGTCTCATGAGGCGGGTTCCGAATAAGCTGAGAAGTAGAGTTGGGAGGAATCCGTCGGATCGGATTTAATCTATCAACTCGACCGGATGGACCGGCACCAGGATTTCCAGCTTCGAGTTGTCACTCTTACCGCCCCAAGAGCGACCGTTCCTTGCCCAAGAAGGGTTTGCGCTGATGATGCGACAGATAATCCCCCTCGCGTTGATTGCCTTGGCACTCCTTCCGGATTGGGCGACGGCGTTCGGAAAACGCCAGTACCCGCCGTGCCCACCTGCACCGACGGCATACCTGACGTGCCCGCCGCAACTCGTGATTTTGCCGCCGTGCCTGCCTTCGTTTGAAGTGTTGCCGTATTGCCCTCCGTCACAGGGAATACCACTCACAACGTTACCGCTCACAACGTTACCGCTGACAATGCTACCAGCACCGACGGTCACACCCGAAACCGCGAAACCGGAATCGGCCAAGCCGGAAACACCACTGCCATCCCCACCCAAAGCGCCGATGCCTGGGCTACCGCCGAATCGCTCGTCGCTGGACACCGGCAGTTCGGAAACGGGCTTGAAACAGGCGGAATTCGTCGTGCCGAACCTAGCCAACCCGACTGCCGCCAAGCCGCAACCGGCACCCGCGCTGGTTGGGGAACCCGCAATCGTTGCACCCGTTAGAAATGTTTTTGAAGCCAAACGCGAACTGGAAACGCCCCGGATACCGGCCCTCATTCCCCGCGTTCCGGGTGGGGACACGAGTTTGCCTCCGTTGCTCGTCCCGTCACCGGCGAACGATTCGCCTGGGACTTCAACCTCACGCTCTAGTCCTCTGAACGCGAGCC
>JANLRE010000351.1:0-6460 GCA_031368205.1 Fimbriiglobus sp.
TCAAGCGTGAGCGCGATGCGCGTCAGCGCTGTGAACAGCATTGCGCGAGATGGCAGCGGAAGCCCTGTCCCAAGCCAAGGCCAGAGGCCGAAACCGCTACATCATTCACGTGGCCAAGTAAAGCTGTTAGGTCTTACTCCCCCTGTCCCCGCGCTGTGGCGAGGGCGGCTTTCTTCCAGGTCGTTTCGAGTTGTTGCACGTCCTTGATGCCGTAGTGTTTCGTCAACGCCCCGGAGAACCCGTACCGCTCCGCTTCGCGGAGGAAGGTCGTGAATTCGCGTTCGCCCTTCCACTTCACGAAGAAACTCACCAGCGATGCACTTTCGACGTAGAACTCCGTGACTCGGTCTGCTGGGGGCACTTTCGATTGCGTTAATGCAGACACTGCGATCAAGCTGTTCGTATCGACACACCGGGCGAACGTGCGGGAATAGCGGTTCTGCTCAATGTCGGATGTCGAAAGCACAGCCATGCCCACTTCGGCCCAACGTGGCGGCGCTTTGTACGGAAAGAGATCGGCCAGAACAACATAGGTGAGTTCGCGGGGTAGCGCGTCCGTCGTGGCTGTGGTGTCGTCGGCCCGAAGGTCGATGCGGCGACTGGTGACGTGAGCTTCGTTCAATTGAACTGTGGCGAGTCCGGTGCCGCTGACAGGCTGTTGCGTGGCTTGGCCGAATGCGTTGGCGGTGGGGTGTAACACAATGTCGCACTTGATCGTCCACGGCGTGGAATTCCCGTTCGACCAGCGGGCGAAAATTTCGCCACGTCGCTTCTCCGCCGTTTGCCCGATCGCTTCGGCCTGCTCTCTCCGACCCTGGAATAGCACCCGAAAGCTGGCGGTCTCGATCGCGTCCCAACCCTCGGAGTTGGTTTTCGTTGGCACTCCACCACTCGACTGATCGGCACCGTGTTGCTTGGCCGCTGCCAGCACCTCGGTGCCGATCTTTTGGAGTGGGGCATTCGTTGGTGCTAGCTTCAACGCATCTTCCACTTCCATTAACACTTCCGACGCCACCGTCGCATCGTTGCCAGCCTTCACAAGCCGGTCGTTGGCCACACGGACCCGGCAATACGCCCAAGCCGCAAGCTGCTCCGGGGTCATCTCGACTTTGCGAAACGCGGCTGCAAAATACTTCGCGGCGTCGGCAAACTTGTTCGGTTCGCTTTTGCCCAGTTTGAACATCTGTGAGGCTTGTTTCAACGCTTCCATCGCCGGTGAAACGGCGTCCGGAATTGGTGGACTGCCACCGGGGATGAGTTGCAGTTTCGTCCGGACGCTGGCAAGCAATTTCTCGTCGGCATTGCGAAGTTGCAAGGACTGCATCTCGGCGGTGTACGCCGTGCGAAGCAGTTCGAGATAGCTCTTGTCACCTTCCGCGAACGGCAGAGCTTTTTCAAGTGATTCAACGGCGACGGTCGGCTTATTTGCTTGCAACAATTCACGCGCTTCGGCCATCGCGGTTTGAAGAGTCAAGTTGCGAGTTGTTGGGTCAGGCGGCGGGACTTGGGCACGAAGCAGTGAAGCCGAGAACAGGACAACGCAACACAAAAAAGCAAGACGGAACCGGGCCATCAGCAGCATCCTTGCGCACGACGGGAGCGAAGCAAACACGGGGTTCCCACCGTCACGATCCATCGCTAGGCAAGACCCAACGGCAGACAAATACCCCGCCCACCCCGAACGCACAAGCCGAACCCGTCGGCAGTTCGCGGCAGAAACTTGAGGGGATTTTTGCGTGGCAGAGAAGTTTTTGGCGAGCGTCGTGTTGACGCATCGACGCTCGTCGGAGTTGATTGATGATAGCCGTTGCAACACGGATGTAATGCGGTCAATCGTCCGAGGTTGGCTCGATCTTGACATTCACACCCGCCGAGTCCGGCACGACAAAATCCTTGGTGGAAGCTCCGACAGGCACCGTGTACTTGTCGTTCACCGGGTTGAAGATCTGTTTACCCTGGCCCCAGAGTTTCACCACTTTGCCATCGAAGCCGGCGATCTTCACGGTGTTCGCACCGGGGTGAACCCCTTTCGCTCCGACCATGTCTGCCGTGTTGTATTTGCCATCCTTAATCTGGACGACGCAAATTCGCCCGGCTCCGGCTCCTGGAGTAAAGGAAATGTAACCGGCGGGCACAGGATGCCCCTTGAACGTGACCGTGCCGGATAAAGGCGCCAGCGTCGGTCCACTGTCGCCACACCCGAGAGCCACAATCAAGCCACCGAAGAACACAAACTGAAGAATTCTCACCAGTCGCCTCCCAAAACTTCGCCACCGTCAGGTGTGCCAGCATACTGCCACGTGAGGGCGCTCACGCTGGATGTCACGGACCGCACGCTGCCGTCCGCCAGTCCAGCTGTCATCACGCTGCCATGCAAGGCTTGAACCCGACGATAATCGCATTGCCGAGGCCGAGCACTAGCCTGTACGCCGCCTGGGTTGGCAACCCCGCCGTTCCAGTTTTGGCGGAAGTTCGGGTCGGTTCGTGGGCCGGGACCGTTGGTTAATGTGGCGTTGCGGTAAGGCGGGTCGAACGTCGGGTTGTCCCACCACGTGTACCCTTCCGGGAAAGTCAAGTTGTTGGCCACGGGCGCAACGGTCGTAGTGGTCGGCGCCCCGTCGATCCAAGGGCTAATGGTGCTGTGTCGCGGTCCCCGCGACCAGATGCTGTAAGTGAACGATCCGGTTCCCAAGTTCGGCGTACCACCGGCAACGGGGAAGTCCGGCCCCATGCACCAAGCCATCCGTTCGCTGAAAAGTAGAGTGTTGCTGGTCCCGTCCGTGATGCTGATTAAGGTTCGGGAGCCTTTGACGGCATGTCCGCTCGACTGCTGCGCGGTGGCGACTTGCCCATTAATCACATAACTGGTGCCGCCGTAGGGCACGCCGCCGACCGAGATTCGTGCGGCGTTTTGGGCGACCGCGTCGCCGGAAAACTGACCGCCCGGATTGGTCACGTCCGTCGGGCAGGCAAACCCTTTCACGGCGGCCGTGCGGACGTTGTACGAGTGTCCGTTGGCCGCCCGGTACAAGTTTTCCTGTTCGATATAAGGCAGTAGGAAGAAGTGTGCGGTCCCGGACTCGGTTGCGGTCATCATTGACCACGCCGGGAGCACCGAGTTGGCGCTCTCATAGTTATGGCAGGCCAAAGCCAGTTGCTTGACGTTGTTCTGGCATTGGGCGCGGGCCGCCGCCTCGCGGACCTTCTGAACGGCGGGTAGCAATAACCCGATCAGGATGGCAATAATCGCAATCACTACCAAAAGCTCAATGAGCGTGAATCCAGCGCGACCGGGTCGGGTGGCTGGATGGAGAGAAAACCGTCGCATTGTGGGCACTCCAAGGGAGAGTAGAAACAGGACGAAACAACCACAGTCTGAGCCTGGGGTCACTTCAATTAAGCGTCTCAAAATGGACGCGAACGGCGGGCTACGGATTCATTTCCGTTCAAATATAGTATCATCCCAAATCACAGCTGTACAGGATTTCCTTGGGTGGTTCGGAAGTTGGGTTGTTGGGTTTTCAGGATCATCGTGGTTTTGATACTGTGTAGAAGTGCCTGCTGTGTCGGTTGGCCCGACAATTTGGATTATTTTGATTTTGCGGATTGTTCGCGCTTGACCTCGGTTGTTTTTCACGTTACTCTCCGCCCATCTTACTAGGCTTGACACCCAGAACTTTGAACCGGGCAACCTCTCCCTGCCCGGAACGCTACCACGGATGGTTTGCGCGATGCTCGCTTCGTCGCCGACCCACGGATGGGATCAGTCGCACGTTCGGCGGCATCCCCCATGTTGAGTCAAACTTCCGCAATTACTGGGTTCCCAGCCGGGCCGGATACGTTCGTTGCTTACGCACCCGCCAAGGTCAATCTATTTCTCGAAGTGCTACGGAAACGTGTCGATGGCTTTCACGCGATCGAAACGTTGATCCTTGCTGTCAATCTTTTCGATACCCTCGAAGTGCGGCGAAGCTCAAAGTTTGAACTGAGTCTCGTTTGCGATCCACCCGAATTGCCGACCGGCCCGGCGAACTTGGTCTACAAGGCCGCCGAGAAACTCCGGCAGGCGACCGGCACGTCCCAGGGCGCCACGATGCGATTGGTGAAACGCATTCCCCACGCGGCGGGTTTGGGTGGGGGTTCGAGCGATGCTGCTCTCACGATTGCGGCGCTGAATCGGGTTTGGAACCTTCGGTTACCCCATGAACGGTTGCTGGAAGTCGCGGCGGCAGTCGGGTCCGATGTCGGGTTCTTTCTCACGCCCCTTGCGGCATGGTGTACGGGACGTGGCGAAGTCATCGAACCCGAAGTAGTCGGCACGGAAGTACATTTGGTGATCGTGAAACCAGCGGTTGGGCTGAGCACCGCTGAGGTTTACAAGCGGGTCGTGGTGCCGACTCATCCCGTCTCCGGGGATGCGATTCGCAAGGCGCTGCGGTCCGGTGATCCAGATGCGATTGCACAGAACCTCCATAACCGGCTACAAGCATCGGCATTCGCGGCGGAACCGATTGTGGAAACGATCCACCGGCGGCTGACCGCGTGCGGGCCGCTCGGGGCAATGGTGTGCGGGAGTGGGTCGAGTGTGTTTGCGTTATGTCGGGACCACGCGGACGCCGTCCGGGTCGCGGGTCACTTTGGTCGAACAACCCCACCGTCGGAGGCGCCGTCTCGCACGTTCGTCGTCCGCGGTCTTTACGATAGCTCGTCACTTCGCTGAGGTTACTTTTTCAAAGGAGTACGCTGGTGGTCATCACGGAAGTTCGCATCAAGTTGTGTGAAGAAAACAATGAGCGGCTGCTCGCCTTCTGCTCGGTCACGTTCGACAACTCGTTTGTCGTGCGCGATTTGAAGATCATCGAAGGCACTAAAGGCACCTTTGTGGCCATGCCCAGCCGCAAGCTAACGGACCGCTGCACGGGGTGCAGCAGCAAAAACCACCTGCGGTCGCGGTTCTGCAATCAATGCGGAACCCGCCTCGACGAGAACCGTGCCCTCCGCGCCGCCGAGGGTCGCGCGAAACTCCACGCGGACATCGCCCACCCGATTCACGCTAGCTCGCGCGAACAAGTCCAAGCCGCCGTCGTCCGCGCCTACTTCGACGAAAAGGACCGCTCCCGGCTACCCGGCTACCTGTGCCGTTACGACGACTACGATTCGGACTACGAAGAAGCCGACGCCGCCATCAGCTACGGCACTGTCGCGGTCGAAATGGGCAAACAATACAAGGCGCACGGCCCGCACCAACCCGGCCAAAAGGCCCCGCACATGGGTCAACCTGTGGACGGCGAAAGCGTGAAAGCGCGTGCCGATGATGGGTTTGGCGTCGGGGTGCTGTAAGGACTAAGAAAGCCCATGAACAAGAAAACCCATGAACAATCGTTCATGGGCTTTTCAACATTCACTTCTTTTCCAGCGGCTTCTTCAAAAACTCCACGAACCGTGGCACGTCGTTGATAACCCCCTCGTCGTACACTCCGACCACGTTGACTTTGCCGTCCGCTTGCGGGTCGAGGATCACGTACAGTGGGAGTTGCTGGGTGCCGAACATCGTCTCTTGGAACTGCAAGTTGTGGGCGGCTTCGCGGTCGCGGTCGGCGTCCGAGGGTTGTTTCGTGTAGAAGGTGCCGGGGATTTCGTCGGTGTACATCTGCACGAGGGCGTATTGTTGGAGCAGCGATCGCACGGCCGGGAGCGGGAAGACTTTGTTCTCGTTCAGCTTGCAGTTCGTGCAGGTTTTCCCGGTGAAGTCGATGAAAATGAACGGCTTGGCCACCGGGGCGCCGCTTGCCTTGGCCTTCGCAATTTGATCGGCGGCGGCTTTCAAATCGCTGCCCCACGGCAACTCGTCGCTGGCACCCGGTTCGGCGGGTTCGGGGAGCAGGAAGGCGTTCACCCAGGCGTAGACTTTGCCGTTGGGCCGTTGCGATTGGTTCGATCCGGTTTTGAACAGCCCCGGCAACAAGTAGAACGCGGTGCCGATGAACACGAGACCGATGAGCATTCGCACCACGCCGACGGTGGGCTTTTCTTCGTCGTGCGGCAGGCGGAACAGGTTCAGCATGTACAGCCCGGCTACCAACGCGATGCCGACCCAGGCGCCGAGGACCACGTCGTAAGTGAAGAACTCCGGGCGGTCGAGGATGCGGATTTCGGCGGTGCGGAAGAACTTGAACGCGGCGGCAAGTTCGAGGAAGCCCATGACCGCTTTCACGGTGTCGAGCCACCCACCGGACTTCGGCAGCGTTTTGATGAGACTCGGGAACATTGCCAACACGAAGAACGGCGAGGCGAACGCAGTCGCAAAGACCACGCCCGCGATCACCAACTCGAACGTGCTGTAGTTGCCGCTCGCGGCCAGCCCCGCGAACCCGCCCAAGAACGGCGCGACGCAGGTGAAGCTTACGATGCTGAACGCCAGCGCGCCAAACACCGTGCCAATCGTGCCGCCGCCGGTCCG
>JANLRE010000107.1:0-3319 GCA_031368205.1 Fimbriiglobus sp.
GTTGCCAGGGCAAAGCAAATTCGCCACGACCAACGTGCCATCACCACGGGCTTCGGCGACAAGCGTTTCGACCTCGGACGCTTCCAGCCCGATGATGCTGACCATGCCACCCGCCGTGGCTTCCGATGCGGCTTGCATCGCCTTCCCACGTGCCTGCACGACCCGCAAACCATCGGGGAACGACATCGCCCCCGCGAACACGAGTGCGGTGTATTCACCGAGGCTTAAACCAGCGGTGGTTTCAACACTGGCGACAACTTCCGGTTCAGTCGCTTTCAGTTGTTCCAGTGCCGCCAGACTGGTAACGAAAATCGCCGGTTGGCTAACGTCCGTGGCGTTGAGCTTCTCCGCCGGTCCGTGCAAGCACAGGTCCAGCAAATCGTACCCAAGCATCGACGCGGCGTCATCAAAAAGTGCCTTGGCCGCCGGCAACGTGGCCACCAGATCCCGCGCCATGCCGACGACTTGGGCACCCTGACCAGGGAATAAAAACGCGATACGGGGCATGACGGCTTCCACTGTGAAAACATCGGATTAGTTAGAAGAATTCGATGTTACCGGGGGCGATACTTCGACACTGACTTCGGTAACCAGCAACAAATCAATGATCCTGAACGACTCATCAATTTGATGAAGAAACATGATTCGGCCACTCGGTGGCAACAGTAAAAAATCACGATGTGGCACGCGGTGTGAGCGGCCATCCGCGAGATGGATCGTAAATGGCTTAAACGGAATACTGTCCCGAACTTCGCGTATGTGTTCCAGTGTCATGGTTCACCTCGTCGTCACTCGGGTGCGTCAGGAAACAACCAGACTACTCTACTTTGTATCAATTCTTGCATTTTTTTTCTGCTGCCCGTCAACACCCCCAAGTCACGGATGGTGGACTTTGTCCCGAGAAAAACGTCTCTTGCCACCAGTGGTTGCTCGGCGCATGAAACCAACTCAAATACCTGCCATTCAGCAACGGCGAAAAAATAACCTCCGTACCAATCCCCGAGCCGACTACGCTGCTGGAAAGCGAACTGTCTGTGAGCAACGCAAAAGTTGGGGAGTGAGTTTTGCTGGATTGGTGACCCCGTTAGGGGTCGAGGGATGTAGCCACGGGTGGAGCGCTTCGCGCAACCCGTGGGCAGTGACACCCAATTGTCACTCGCCCTGAAGGGGCGAAGGAATTCCTCTGCCCCTTCAGGGCAGTCGAGTCGTGGGGTTTCCGGTTCCACGGGTTGCGCAAAGCCTCCACCCGTGGCGACATTCCATGACCCCTACCGGGGCCACCAATCCAGCAACACAATCCCGCCAACTTTTGCGTTGCTCTCGTTATAGTTCGTTTTCTAGCGGCTTGGTCGGCGCGGGGATTGGCACGGAAGTTGGTTTTTAGTCCACACCTACGCCCCCTCCGGGTGCGACGGGGTGTTGTTGTGCGGGTCGGGGGGCAGGTTGTAGACGATGTTGGGGAAGTGTTCCACGATGTAGCGGACGATGCGTTTGGCGGAAAGAATGCCGACGGGGCGTTGGTTTTCGTTGATGACGGGGAGGTGCCGGTAGCCGCCGTCTTGCATCTTTTGGATCGCGGCGTTGACGGAGTCGTGCATTGTGACCGTGACCGGGTTCGCGGTCATGCACTCGCGCATTGGGGTGGTGAGTGGTAGCCCTTCGCCGAGAATTCGGGTGAGTAAATCGCGTTCCGTGAAGATGCCGACCAATTTTCCACGATGAATAATCAGTAGGCAGCCGACTCGTTCTTGCCGCATCACGTCAATGGCATCCGTGACGGTCCGGTCCGCTTCAACTTGCCGTGGCGGGGTGGGTTGAAGGCGGATGACACTGTCGATCTTGAGATTCCGCGACAACTCCATGCCGGGTCCGTCCGCGTAAACAGCAAAAAAGCGACCGACCGAACTTGAGGCTGATCCCGTGCCATTTGGCAGAGGACGGAGCAGATCCTTCCAGTCGGCATTCTCCGAAGCCGACACCCCGAGGCGAGGGGAAGACTTCGCCCTATTGTGATACGATAAGCAAGTCCGTCATTGAAGAGAGTGAGCCATGCCAACTGCCGACCGGATGTTGCCGACCCTGCGTCGGGCGATTGATTTCGTCCGAGCGACGCCCGGTCGATCGGGGCACCTGGTGCGGTTGCCGGATTGCACGGATGTCTTGGTGGCCGGGGATCTGCACGGGCATGTGCGGAATTTTCAGGTGATTCTGAAAGCCGCCGATCTCGCAAACCACCCGCTGCGGCACCTCGTAATTCAAGAAGTGGTACATAGCAGTTTCTTGTACCCGACCGGCGGCGACAAGTCGCACCAACTGCTCGATTTATTCGCCGCGTTGAAGTGTCAGTTTCCGACCCGCGTACACCTGTTGCCGGGGAATCACGAGTTGGCGCAGTGGACAAATCGTTCCATCGGTAAAGGCAACGACTCGCAGAATGAAGCCTTCCGCCAAGGCGTGACCACCGCCTACGGTGACGCAGGGGCCGACATTTATGCGTTGTACATGGAGTTGTTGAAGGCCTTGCCGATCGCGTTACGAACACCCAACGACATCTTCATTTCGCACAGCCTGACACCCGGCCGTCACATGGGAACCTTTGACGCCCGGCGATTGGAAGACGAAAGCTACGACGAGAAAGAGTATCAACCGGGTGGCCTCATTTATGGCATCGTGTGGGGCCGGGACACGTCGCACCGTAACATCGACGACTACCTGCGTAAGGTCGATGCCGACTTACTCGTGAGCGGGCACATCCCGACCGAGACCGGCTTCGCCGTCCCCAACCACCGCCAACTGATCGTCGATTGCTCCGCGTCCCCCGCGGCCTATGTCCTCTTCCCCACCGACCGCAAACTCACCCACGCCGAGTTGGTCGAGTGCTTGGTCGTGTTTTAATCCGCTGGCCATGAACGAATGGTTACGGGATATTGCCAAGCGTGACCGGGTGTCACTGTTTTTTGTTCTCCAGTTTCTCATCGGATTTGACTCTACACTTATCGCAAATACTTTCGGCGGGTTCAGTCATGCCTTCAGTCATCAACGGGATCGGGACGTGGTATTACGGCAAGCGGAACATCCACCGCTTCCGGGCGGGGTGTGAGTTCTGCAATCGGGTGGGCGATCTCGAATCTTACGACACCACGCTTTATTTCGTGGTCGCGTTCATCCCGGTCATCCCGATCGGCAAGAAGCGGATTCTGAGTAAATGCCCCAGTTGTGAAAAGCACCGCCTCACGTCGTTGAAGCAATGGGAAGACTCGAAACTCAAAAGTGTGACCGAGACCCTCGAAAAGCTGACGCAAAATCCCGACGACAGCGA
>JANLRE010000139.1:0-2377 GCA_031368205.1 Fimbriiglobus sp.
GCCTGGGAATAATCTTGCTTTCCTCCACACTCCTCTATCTGATTCCGAAGACCTCCGTACTTGGCGCCATTCTCCTGACGGGCTATCTCGGCGGTGCGGTGGCGACTCATGTGCGGGTCGGTCATGGGCTGTTTGAAATCCTGTTCCCCGTGATCTTCGGCGCACTGCTCTGGGGCGGGCTTGTCCTCCGCGATAGCAGACTCCGAAGCCTGCTACCCGTGCGTCGATAATAGGGGAGAGCGTCGTATTTGATGGTGGACCGTTTGGACACAAGTCGCCCAGTTTTCAGGCCGACGGCCTGGGCTGCTGAGTGCTCCCAGGCCGTCGGCCTGAAGACACAAAAATGCCAGAATCGTGAACAAATTCCCCGTCCACTTTCGTGACGCCCACCCGAAAAACTGGTCGCAGCCGTTCGATACTGGCCCGGTGCGTATTTTTAGCGTAACATGAGGGTCAAAGGAGTTCAGACGCTATGCAGATCGACGAACTACAACGGCGGGTCGCGGAGATTCAATGGTTCCACACGATTGACCTGGGGAATGGGGTCGTCACCCCCGGCCTCGACGCAAGCCCGCAGAAGCTCCAGACCATCGGGATGCCCGCCGACCTGACCGGCAAGTCGGTACTGGATTTCTGCGCCTGGAACGGGTTTTTCGCGTTCGAGGCCGAGCGCCGTGGGGCCGATCGGGTTATGGCGGTGGACTACTTTTGCTGGAACGGTCCGGGGTGGGGATCGAAGGCCGGGTTCGACTTGGCCCGAGAGGCCCTGGACTCCAAGGTCGAGGACCGCGAAATCGACGTGCTGGACGTCACCCCGGAGAACACTGGGGTGTTCGATGTCGTGATCTTTCTTGGGGTGTTGTACCACATGCGGCACCCGCTGCTCGCCCTGGAGAAGGTGTCGGCGGTGACCGGCGGTCTGTTGATCCTGGAGACGCACGTTGACCTCACGGTCATCAACCGGCCGGCGATGGCCTTCTACGCCGGTTCCGAGTTGAACGGGGACTCGAGCAACTGGTCCGGGCCGAACGAAGCGTGCGTGACTGCCATGCTACTGGAAGTGGGGTTCAAGCGGGCAGAAGTCTACAGTCGGACTTACGACCCGACCCAACCCCCTGATCTCACGTTGCTCGATGAACCTCGGGGCAACCGGGCCGTGTTTCACGCTTGGAAGTGACTCGGAGCAACTCCGCCCACCGGAACTCGCGGGCGATCCGATGCCGGCGGCCCACGGAAACGTTCGTGGCCGCCGTGGTGATCTGTTAATGATGCACCAGTGCGGCATCGTCTTGAATCTGCGTTCTCACCCATACGAGAACACCTGGGATACGAATCGTCTCAATTCTGCGCGTTGACTTGGACCAGCATTGCACCTATCCTGTTGCTACTGCCGAGTGGACTCCCCCCTGTACCCCAGCCGTGGTTTTTGGGCTGGCGGTTGTTGAATAACCTGGAGAATCCGACCGGCCAACCGGCGATCTCGGGTTCCTAGTTAACCTATAATTGGAACTCTGTGCCGGGTTTGCCACGTCTAACGGGGGCTGACCGTGCGGCACGGCATTCGCTAATCAACCTGATTCTCTTGTTCGACCCACCAAAAGCATGAGCTTGTTTGACCCGGACTGTTACCAGGAGCCTGAACAGTGATGAATTTGCAATGCCTCGGGTCACCACTTTCGCGGCGATCGTTCCTGCACGTCGGGTTCCTGGGCGGCCTCGGGTTAACGCTGGACCAGTACCTTCGCCTTCAGACCGCGCAAGGGGCGAATCCGCTTCCGGCTCCGCCCGGCACGACACAACCCGCACCGAAAGGGCCGAAGGCGGAGGCGTGCATCCACATCTTTTTACCCGGTGGCATGGCGCACCAAGAAAGCTGGGATCCGAAGCCGTTCGCGCCAGTGGAATATCGCGGCGAGATGACGCCGATTCAGACCAAACTGGAAGGCGTGCAGTTCAACGAATGCTTTAAGCAGATGGCCAGTATTGCGGACAAGATCACGGTCGTCCGCAGCATGACCCACGGCGAGGCGGCCCACGAACGCGGCACGCACAACATGTTCACCGGGTACCGCCCCAGCCCGGCGTTAACCTTCCCGAGCATGGGCACCGTGGTCAGTCACGAACTCGGGGTACGCAACAACCTGCCGCCGTATGTGGCGGTGCCGAACATCGTGACCAACTTCGCCGGGAACGGGTACTTGTCGAGCGCTTACGGCCCGTTCAGCCTGGGTTCCGACCCGGCGAACGCGGGCTTCAAGGTGCAAGACCTGCAACTGCCCGGTGGCGTGACGCCAGATCGGTTCACGAGCCGTCGCCAATTGATGGACACCGTGAACGAGCACTTCCGTGGCAAGGAAAAGTCCGACAACCTCGACGC
>JANLRE010000150.1:0-2456 GCA_031368205.1 Fimbriiglobus sp.
CCACGAGCGGGTGCGCGGTTTTTACCCAGGCGACTCACGTCGCCGGTTCGCCGGGACAAGCCTTGAGCGGGTCGGTGATCCCGGCGAACCGGCTGCGTAAGCTGCTGGGTGGTTCGCCACGAGCGGGTGCGCGGTTTTTACCCAGGCGACTCACGTCGCCGGTTCGCCGGGAATGCCAAAATCGGGAGCAACGCCCAGCACAAACCACATGCTTGCGTTTCGCGGTACGAACGCCGACAATCACGCGGCAAATTCACCTCCGGGGTCTCTCGATGGATCTGACGACTGGGTTGGCGATCATCATCATCGTTCTGGTCGTGGCCGCCGTGGTGAAAGGGATTGACGTTCGACTGGTGTTGCTGTTGGCGGCCTTGAGCTTGGGCTTGATTTCGGGTGAGGTCGCGTCGATTGTGCGGGAGTTCTTCGCCACGTTCAGTAACGAAAAGTTTGTTATCCCGATTTGCACCGCGATGGGGTTCGCCTACGTGCTGAAGCACACGGAGTGCGATTCGCACATGGTCCGTGTGCTGATGGCCCCGATTCGCCGGGTGCGGTTTCTGCTCGTTCCGGGCGTGATTCTCGCCGGGTTCGTGGTCAACATCCCGGTCATCAGCCAGACGAGTACGGCGGTGTGTCTGGGCACGGTGGTTGTACCGCTGATGCGGGCAGCAGGGTTTTCGGCACTGTCGATTGGGTCGGTGTTGTTACTCGGTGCCTCAGTTGGCGGAGAATTGTTGAACCCTGGAGCGCCGGAGTTAATCACGATCCGCGACATAGTGGAAGTGGGCGGTGATACCCGCGTCCTGATTCCAGCGATCTTGCCCCTGGTTTTACCGCTGCTGTTTGTCTCAACCATCGTGATGTGGGTACTAACGGTGCGGGCCGAGTGGCGGAATCCGATCACTGTTGCAGAGAGTCCCGAACTCACTTCGACGGCACTTCTGAACAGTCCCATCAACCCGTTGAAAGCACTCGTCCCAATCGTGCCGCTTGTGTTGCTGTTCGTCACCGGCCCGCCGTTCAAGCTGTTCGCCATCCCGCCCGAGTGGGTGGTGCCACTCGACCCGCTGGGCAAAGTCGATCCGAAGTTCAGCAGCCGGTTGATCGGGTTGGCGATGTTGATTGGCGTTGCGGTGGCCGCGCTGGTGGCACCCCGACAGGCGAAGGGGTGCATGAAGGCGTTCTTCGACGGCGCCGGCTACGGGTTCGCCAACATCATCAGCTTGATCGTGACCGCGAACTGTTTCGGCAAAGGGATTGAACAAGTCGGCCTCGCCAAGCACCTCGGGGACGTGATCGCCGCGTACCCCGGATTGTTGCACCCGTTGGCGGGGTTCGTGCCGGCGCTGTTCGCATGGGTCAGCGGTTCGGGCATGGCCAGCACGCAAAGCCTGTACGGGTTTTTCCACACCCCCACGGTGGCCATGAACGGCGACCCCGTTGCCGTCGGCGCGCTCGTCTCGGTCGGCTCCGCCGTGGGTCGCACCATGTCGCCGGTTGCCGCCGTGGTCTTGATGTGTGCGAACCTGACCGGAACAAAGCCACTCGACTTGGTCAAGCGCGTCGGCCCGCCCCTGTTGATCGGGTTAACAACGATCGTGGTGCTGCGGGTGCTGGGGCTGGTCTAGGCGGAAGCGCTGGGACACCTCAGGTATTCACGTGAGTTAGAAATCCACGATGGATTGAAGCGAGCGAACCACAATGTTGAGGCCGAGCGCGATGATGACGAGCGCACTCATGAAACCGAGCAGTCGCAGGAATCGGTAGCTGCGTGGAATTCGCTCGACCCAGTCTTTGGCCCAAACGACGAACAGCCCGATCACCACGAGCACGGACGCCAAGCCGACGCTAAACGCGGTAATCAGTAAAAGCCCGTACAGCAACCGATGAACGGCGATCGCCGAGAGTAGCACGACGAGTGCGGACGGGCAGGGGATCAGCCCGCCGGAAATACCGAGTGCGAGGACCGCGCGGACCGTAATCGGCCCTTCGGGGAGGTCGTGATTGCGGTGCGCCGATGGCACGTTCGTTGACGGGACGGGACGGCGTTTTGGGCCGAGAATTAAGCGCCGCACCCGGAAGTACAGGAGCCAGATGCCGACACAAAAGATGATGACCCCGGACGCGACCCCGACCCAGGGGTAGAGCGTTTCCGGCACCACGAATTGGTTCAAACTCAAGACCGTGAACCCGAGCAGAAACACGCCGAGGGTGTGCGTGACCGTGACAACGACCCCGAGCGCCACGGCGTGCTTCGCCGTGCCCCGTGACCCGGCGAGGTACGCGGCGACCATTGTTTTGCCGTGCCCCGGCGCAAGGGCATGAAGCGACCCGAAGACGAAGGCAATCGCCAGCCCAAGCCCCATCGCGGTGACGCCAACGTCCTCATTGAGAATGACATCGGTGAACGCATCACGCGGGGTTTTGGACGCGGTCGGCTCTTGCGGTAAGTCCGG
>JANLRE010000360.1:0-7814 GCA_031368205.1 Fimbriiglobus sp.
CAGAAGGGCCAATTTTGCCTCCTCCGAGTTGTGTGTAAATGACAGGCTGAGTGCTCCCAGGCTTTCAGCCTGAAAATCGGGTCACTTGTTTACAAACTTTCACCAACAAATGTGACGCTAACCCGTGCATGACTGCGGTAGTTGCGTGGCAGAAAATCATCCTCAGCACTCGCAGTGAGGCCACGTGCTGAGGATGAATACTCCTATCACATGGCCATCGTGACGGTTTTGACTTCGGTGTACAGGTTGAGTGCGTACTGCCCGAGTTCACGACCGATGCCGCTCATCTTGAAACCGCCGAACGGCGCGGCGGCATCGAACACGTCGTAACAGTTAACCCACACCGTGCCGGCTTTCAGGCGATGGGCAATGGCGTGGGCTTTCTTGACGTCGCGCGTCCAGACGGCGGCGGCGAGGCCGTAGAACGTCTTGTTGCCACGATCCACGACTTCGTCGGCGTTCTTGAATTTCAAGATGCTCATGACTGGCCCGAAGATTTCCTCCTGGGCAATCTTCATTTCATCTTGCACGTCGGCGAAAACGGTCGGCTGCACGAAGTAGCCGTCGCTCCCCGATCGTGCCCCGCCACTCACCAGTTTTGCGCCGTCGGCCTTGCCGTGCTCAATGTACCCCAAGATGCGGTCCATTTGTTCCTGGCTGACTTGCGGACCTTGTTCGGTTGTTAGGTCGAACGGGTCGCCGATCTTGCGGGCTTTGGTCTTCGTGCTCATCTTGTGAACGAACTCGTCGTACACTTTTTCTTCCACGAACAGCCGTGAACCGGCCACGCAACATTGGCCCTGATTGAAGAACAAACCGAAGTAGGCCCCTTCGATCGCCGCATCCAGATCAGCATCCGCGAAGACGACGTTCGGCGACTTGCCGCCCAGTTCCAGGCTGACCCGTTTCAGGTTACTGTTCGCCGCTGCGGTCATCACGATTTTGCCGGTGGACGTTTCGCCGGTGAAGGCGATCTTGTCCACATCCATATGGGATGCCAGCGCCGCACCCGCCGTCGGTCCGTAGCCGGGGACCACGTTGATGACGCCGTCCGGGAAGCCGACATCTTGGGCGAGTTGTGCGATACGAAGGGCAGTGAGGGGTGTCTGTTCGGCGGGCTTCAGCACGACGGTGTTGCCACACGCCAGGGCCGGACCCCACTTCCACGCCTGCATGAGCAGTGGAAAGTTCCACGGGATAATTTGCCCGACGACGCCAATCGGCTCGTGCCGGGTGTAGCAGAAGTAGTTACCGCTGAGGGGAATCGTCTGGCCCACGATCTTGTCCGCCCACCCGGCATAGTACCGATAACATTGCATCGTGAGGGGGAGATCGGCGGTCAACGCTTCCGTGATCGGCTTGCCGTTGTCGAGGGTTTCAAGTGCGGCGAGTTCTTCTTGGTGGGTCTCAATGGCATCGGCGAGTTTGTGCAGCAGCCGCCCCCGTTCGGCCCCGCTCATCCGCGACCACGGGCCGTGTTCGTAGGCTTTTCGTGCCGCTTTGACAGCCAAGTCGATGTCGGCTTTGTCCCCTTCGGCCACCTGACAAATCGTTTGTCCGGTGGCGGGGTTCAGGGTCGCAAACGTCTTGCCGGAAACGGCATCGAGCCATTTCCCGCCGATGAAGAGTTTCTGATCGGCCACTTTGGGGGCGGAATGTTTTTGCTTCGGAGCAGTCGCAGTTGCGGTCATGGGAGAGACCTCGTGGGAGAGAGTTGAGAAACGACCAAGCTCGAATACCTGCGGCCATTCTCCGCTTCCGGTGTGTTGAGTCAAGGATGAGTCATGTCTGCAACATGCTGTGGATACACGTCACGGAGTCAGCAGGACGCCAAAGCATTGACAATTCCATCACCACTCAAGTCGCGCCGATTCCAATTCCCATTGAACTGGGCCGCTCTGGAATCGTCGGGAACAGACTTTCCTGCGATGCCAAAGACCTTACCATATACTGCGTTGGAAACTTTCGGGAGTGTTTGCACAACTGGTGTTGGCCCAGGTCTTCAAAACCTGTGGGGGGTGTGAACAACGCTCCCAGTGGGTTCGATTCCCATACACTCCCGCTCACGATTGGCATAATGTCGCAGTATATTGCTGGGAACCGCATTAACTGTTTGGGAATCAACAGCTTCGGTTGATGGCTTCAACTCCCCGCGATTCCCTGCCGCTGCTTGCTGTGCCGGGTTTTGCGCCTTTGGTGCGCCGGATTCTGCGCCACGTGCCGGGGTCCAACATGCCGCTTGATCGTAAGCCGTGTCAGTCGGGTCGATGTAGTGCTTCAACGCCACCGATGCCGTGTTACCCAACCACTTCGTGACGACTGCCAGCGGAAAGCTTTGGGCCAAGTCCGATTCGCAACTGGCCCGCAACGAATGCCAGACACGGGGCCACGGTTCCACCCCGGCGCGTCGGATGATCTTCGTGAACGTCGTCCGCAGGTTCGCACCACCCCATCCACGTGGCCCTTGTGCCCGCTGACGGTAGTGTTTGGGGAAGACGTAAACATCACCTTCTTCGGCCTCCATAAATGCCGCTTCTAAGCAGGGTCGTAGCAACGGAAACAGGGGGATGATTCGGTGGGTCTTCCCCGTGTGCTCCGTCTTCGGACTCGGAACACTCAACCGCCCTCGTTCCCAATCCACGTCACCCCATGTGAGGCTAAACGCTTCAGATGGAATCCGCAACCCGCCATACCGTGCAAGTCCCACAAGAAGCCGCCACCACACATTGGGGCAGTGATCCAAGACACGCATGATGTCCGCGATGGTGACGTAGGCTCTGCGTTCGGACGGGTCTCCGGCACGATGCCGAACGTGCCTCAGCGGGTTAGTTGAAATGTGCCCCAAACGAATCGTGTCTTCAAGAATCTGTCGGGCGTGGCCCAGCCGCTTGTGAATCGTTGTCGATCGAAGTCCGCCCCCTTGCATCGCTGCCCGATAGGTTTCGCCGTCGGTATGGGTGAGAGCAATCAACGGCTTCGCGGGGAACAGTTTGCTCAGTTCTTCGACCGTTTGCCCCCAGGCTGCAAGGGATGCGATTTTGAAGCCAGATGTTTTCTTGCCCTCCAACCAACTGGCGGAGAACTCAGCAATCGTCACTCGGCATTCGGGTTCAACGAGCGCAACGGCAACCAGCTTGTCGCGGAGCGATTGCCCGATGCCGGTGAGCCACGTTGCGGTTTCGCGTGGGACGGGTTGCCCGCCGATCTTGGACGACAACAGGCTCTCGACGTGGCGGGTGATGGCTTCCGCGCCCTTGCGGTCGATCTTGCCGAGTCGAAGTGTCTTCCGGCTGCCGTCGGGGGCGACGAACAAGATGCGTCGCCGCCCGTTCGGATCGTCTGAGATGGATGCCACGGGTCACGTTACTTTCGTAGGTGTGAATTCAGTCGGGTCGGTTGGTGGTGTCGAACAGCATACCACCGTTCGGGCGGTTGCGTTCGATGTGGTGTTGGGACTGTCTACGGTGTCTACGTCTACGATATTGCACTTTCCAGCTTGGAATTGCTATTACCGTAGACGGCATTGACGGTGAATCGGCGGGTTGGTTGCCCTCGTTGGCCGGACGGGGTTGATTCCCAGCGTCCCTTCCCGGCCTTCACCAGTTCTTCCAAGGCCGCTTCCGCCGTGCCGGGTTCCTTCAACCACCGGCACCCTTGTTGCGCTTCGCGGGCCGTGACCGAACCGCGTTGGCGTTCGATCCACTCCGCCAACCGGCGTTGATCCCGGTCGGTTTCCGTTTCGCTCAACATGCCGTACACGCGCCGGGATTCGTTCTTAAACCACGTGGCTAATCGGATGCCCGCCGTCATGCTTTCGGCATCCACGGTTTCGGCGTTCGTCAACGTCGGGTCGTGGGCCGCATACCGGACGAAGTGAATCACCAGCGCGAACCGGGCCGCGTACTCTTCCAGCTTCGACCACGCCGCCGACAAATCGCCGGTCAGTTCGACTTGCTCCGCCCCGTTCGTGTTGGCGTAGTCCACCCACAACGGCTTCGCATCGGCGGATAGTCGAACCACCACGGGGCGGGGTTCGCCGTCGTCGATGTAGGTTGGTTGCAGTCCGTAAAGCCGGTCAAACAACCGCGCCAGTTCTGCTTCGGCAGTCGGGTCGATGTCCGCGTCGGTCCAATGCTTCGCCCGGCGGGGCGGGTACGCCAACAGCAACCGTGCCAGCAGTCCGGATTCCCGATGTTCTGCCCCAAGAGCGCGTTGCAGGATGCCGGGTTGAATTCCACCTACGATGCAGATAGCGGCGTGCGGAACGTGAATGGTTCGCGGCGTGCCGGTCTTTCGATCGACGGTGACGCTTCCCGCGTTGTACATCGACAGCCAGTTCGACGAATCCCCGCTCGCTTTCCCCTTCCCGGCGTAGCGGTCGAACGAACCGATCCACCCCGCCAGTTCGTCGCGGGAAAGCAGTACCCCGCGCGGGTTCGCCGACAGAATCGGGGCCAGGGCCTCGACGGTCGTGTCCGCCACGCTGAACCGTTCCGCCGGGGGCGGTTCCGGCTTCGCGGGCGGTTCCCCCGTCGCGTGCTTGTCCCGCTTCCACGTCGCCAGTTCCTTTTCCCACCGAGTCAACTCGGCTTCGTGATGCGTCATCGCTTCCGCGTGGCGCTTGAACGCCCTCTGTTGACGTTCTTCAATCGGCTTCATGACCAGTTTGAACGCCGGGGTTTTCGCCGTCCCACTTTCGCCGACGATGGCGCCCCAAAGTATCGGCGGAACGGACCACCCGCGTTTCAATTCCAGGCGTCGCGTGTTGCCGATGGCCGATGCCAACGTCACCATCAGGGGAAGTGCCAAGAACGACGAATCGCAACCGATGGCCTTCGTGCCAGAGGTAACGAATCCGCGAAGCGGCTCGGGCAAGGCATCGACCGGGAACGGCACGAACGCATCGCCGTTTCCCGCCGTCGGCTCGTGGTCGATGCACTTCGCTGTTCCCACCAGGGCTTCCAATTCCATCCGCATCCCACGCGGTTCGGCGGCGTCGCCGTGGGCGTCGATCCAATCGACGATGTCACCCGCATCCGGTATGCCCGGCAGTGCGATAATTTTCACGGTTGCGGGCGGGTTCAATGTGATGAGTATCCCGGCCACAGTGTCGGCGTACTTCCGTCCCGGCGCGTCGTTGTCCGGCAGAATCCAGACTTCCTTGCCCGCCAACGGTTGCCAGTCGGCCTTCGATGCCGCTTGCGAACCGCCCGCCGATGTCGTGGCCACGAAACCGATCGACCGCGCCGCATCAACCGCTTTCTCGCCTTCGACCACGACGACGCGGTTCGCCGTCGCCAGTTCGGGCAAGCCGTACAGCGGGCGCGGTTCGGGCATCGCCCCAATCCGCCAACCGTCGGCGTGAATGGAAACGGGGCGAATGTCCTTCCCCGTCGGTCGATCCCAACGAACCACCAACCCGACAGGTTCGCCGTCTGCATCGGAATAGGTCCACGATGCCGAACGCTTCCCGTGTTGGCGTTCCAGTTCCATCACGGCTTCGTTCGCCGTGGGGAACGTCGGTGTATTCGGCTTCGGTTTTCTGTTCCGCCGTGGCGTCGGTGTATCCCGTGCGGGCATCAGGTCACTGGCAATCAACCCGATGGCGGAAACGATAGCTTCAAACGAACACCCGGCATGGCACCGAACCAGCGCCCGCCCGTCGTCGCCTTCGGAGACGGTCAGACTCGGTTTCCGATCCTTGTGGGCCGGGCATCGTGCTTGCCATGCGTTGCCAACAAGCTTCGCGCCGGGCAACTTCGACAGCACCAGTTCAACGGGGGTCATGGTTGCCCCCTTCCGTCTTGGCACGTTGGCTGAGCCAGGCTTGTAAATCAGCGACGGGGTACAACACGGTTTTCCGTTTGCCGGTTCCGACGCGGACACACGGGATGATTCCGGCGCGGGTCCACCCCCAGAGCGTCCGGGCTGAGATACCCAAAGCCTTTGCTGCATCACGGGGCCGAAGGGCCAGAGGGGTGGAAACGTCGTTCGTCATAGTCGCCTGTCCTACAGAGTGTGGGCCACGATGTGTGGCCCAGATACCCTGAATCCGGCGACGGCAACCAGTGTCGGCAACTGAGGTAAAGTGAAACAAGCCGCTCGGTCTTGCAACCTGCGGCTCGGAAATGTTCAGAAAATTTCGAGCGGCAACTTCCTGGCAACCAGTTGCCGCTAGTCGTTGTCGTCCCTGAAGGAGGTCGGATCGTACTGATCGGCCCGCTGCTTGTGCCCGGTTCGTCGTCGGCCGATCTCTTCGGCGTTTTCCCCCTTCCGGTTCTGAATCCACCAGTCGGTTTTCAGGACTGCTTGCTTTTTGACTCCTAGCATGTCCCCCAGTTGCTGCGCAGAGGCCGTAGCGGGAAGCGGAATCAGGGCGTCAATCTTGGTCAACTTTTCGTTCGCGGTCAGCCTTTCGTCGGTCAGCACTTGGGCTGCTTTCTGGATTCGATCATCGGAAAGCCCGTTCGTGAAAACACTAAGTAGCCTTTGCGATGAATCTCGGTTGATTGTTTCCGCCTGCCCAGATTTCGGGATGCCAAGATCGGCGCCGAGATTTTTAAGCAGTGCCGCGAAGGCGCCTGCCCCGTCGTCCCAGTTCGCAACCCGTACTTCGTTCGATGGCGGCGGGGCAGTCGCGTTGTCGCGCGTCGCCTTAACCTCGGAGACTTGCATCGTCCCCATGATCCCGTTGGGGAACGGGTTCTTCACCCCCGGATCGTCGCAGCAGAACAGGTCGTGTCCGAAAAGAACCGTGTAAAGTCCGTCGGGGTTGGTACGCAGGTGCTCTTGAGCCTGTTGACCCTGCGTCGAAATCCGCCACTGATCGCCCGAATGGTTGAACTGCAGCGTGAACGGTACGTCCGGGTGTGCGGCGTTCCATGACCGTTCCTCTTCCAGCCAGAGTGAGTCATAGGCGTTTCTCAGGGCCTGCACATCTTTTGGGAACTCGGTCACAATGCCACAGGCGGTGACCGTGAACGCGAGATCGCCCTTCGACTGAAATGCGGTGCAATGGATTCGGGTACGCCTTTCCGCAAGCCCGAATGCGAGTAATCTTCCCAAGGCTTTCAGGTCTGTGGAACTGAGCGCATCAAGGTCGATGGCGGTCCACGCTACAGGTGCGTCGGCGAGAAGTTGAAACGTGGCCGTGACCACGTGAGGAAGGGGTTGTTCCGGCATGGTGCGTCCCAAGTTTCGGCGGGCCTTGGGGTCCGGGGTGCGGTTAACGGTGACCGCCCGGACCCGAGGCTTTCAACGAGGCGTGACGCCCGTTGGCTTACCGCTTGGTATACAAATGCTGCCAAAAGCAAGGAGGTGCGTCGAGTCGCAAAAGGAGGTCACAAGCGCCTTCAAGTAGGGATTTTACCGGCGTCCGACGTTGCGACGGTGACCACTGCCAGCACGTCGGGGAGTTTCGCTTTCTTCACCTTCGCCAGGGTGCGGCACGCGGCCATCAGGTTCCGGTTCGCCATCTCCATGCGGTGGAACTGATACTTCGCCTGGGCCGCCGTTCTCAGTTTTTCCATCTGCGCCGCGTACTGCAGTTCTGCGAAGTTCACGAACACCCACGCGATCACGACCCGCTCGGCCAACAGGTAGTCCAGCGCGGTCGGGTTCGCCCCCGCCAACCGGGTCCGCAGGTCCGAGGCGAACCGCAACAGCGCTTGGCTCCAGATGAGGTCGTCGCCCGCGACCAACATGACCCACTTGAGGAGGACGTGCCGCCCCACGTCGCCGAACAGCGCTAGCGCCGCCGGGTTGTCGAGGAACTGGTTGATTTCGGGCAACACCGAACGGTCGCCCTTTTCGGC
>JANLRE010000205.1:0-5088 GCA_031368205.1 Fimbriiglobus sp.
GCAGTCCAAATCCGAACGTCCGCGTCCCGGCGACATTGAAGGACGTACTCGACCCCGACAAGTACGAGGCGTTCACCTGTGCCAAGTTGGTAGGAGACGGTAAGGCCACTGAGCCAGACCTGGACCCGGACGGCAAGCCACTATGGCGCTGGCAGAAGGAGATGCCACCAGTGGATTCCAAGACGGAACGTCAGTGGGTCAAGGACGGCAAGATAAAGCCAGAGGACGCGCGATTTTGCCCGACGGACGTAGTGCATCCCGCCGACCGGATCGTGCTGCACAGTGGGACCGTGCGGTGGAATGCGTACCGCAACAAGTGGGTGCTGGTCGCCGGACAGATCGGCGGCAAGTCCTCCTTCCTGGGCGAGGTCTGGTACGCCGAGGCGGAGGCCCCGACCGGGCCGTTCAAACAGGCCGTGCGAGTCGTCACCCACGACCGGCAGACGTTCTACAACGTGTGTCACCACAAGTTCCTGGACCGCGACGGCGGGCAGACAATCCATTTCGAGGGGACGTACACGAACGAATTTTCCGAGAACCCCGAGAAAACCCCACGGTACAACTACAACCAAGTGCTGTACCGCCTCGACCTTGGTGCCGCGGCACTCAAGCCAGTCCGGTTGCCTTAACGGGAAAGTAGAAGACTATGACCGTTCGAGTCGTCACGATTCAAGAGGTACGAGCTGCGGAGCGCGTCATTCGGCTTCACGTCTCGCCTGCACCTCTGGTTCGATCCTACGCGCTGGAGCGGGAACTCGGGTTGCCCGCGACTCGCCGCGTCTGGCTGAAGGATTACGGCTGGACGCCGTCGGGGTCGTTCAAACTCCTAGGCGGTTTGAACTGGATGGCGAACAACCTGGAGCGGTTGGGGACGTGCCCGGTCACGGCTCATTCCTCAGGGAATTTTGCGTCGGGGATCGCGTTTGCGGGAATGCGGTTCGGCAAGCGGGTGATCGTCGTGATGCCGGAATCGGCGCCCAAGATCAAGTTCGAGCGGACGAGGTCGTTCGGGGCGGAGGTTCGCACCTACGACAGTGCGCGTGACCACCAGACTGGGGAGCGAGACCGATTGACGCACGAGATCACGGAGACGGAAGGCGCGGTCCAGGCGTCGCCTTACGACGACCCCTACGTGATCGCTGGCAACGGCGTCGGGGCGCTGGAAATTGTTGACGACCTACGCCGGGAGGGCCGGGGGCTTTCTCACTTCCTCTGTCCGGTCAGTGGTGGCGGTCTCATGGCAGGCCACGCGCTGGGAATCGCTGACGGCTTCCCTTCAGCCCAAATAATCGGTATCGAACCCGACGGTGCCAATGACTTTTGCCAGTCACTCGTTGCTGGGCAACGCATTCGCCTGGATCGGCCCGCGAGCATCTGTGACGGCCTGTTGTCGTATGACGTGGGCGAACACAACTGGCCGATCTTGAAGCAACTCGTGAACCGGGCCGTGGCTGTGACGGACCAATCAACCCGAGACGCGATGCAGTGGCTCTATGCACAACACGGTTTGCGGACCGAACCCTCTGGGGCGATTGCCGTGGCGGCCCTCCTGACCCGCCAGGTCGATCTGGCCGGAGATGACGACCTCGTCGCCGTCATCGGTGGTCGCAACGTCGATGACGACGCATTCCAAAACTGGATCGCACCCGCCGGACAACCCGGATGAGGAAACGTGAGATGAGTTCTCTCGCCCCCGCAACTGTTGGCCGCACGGCGTGGTTAGTCGTGATTTTGCTGATGCCGGTCGCACTGCTGAATTACCTCGATCGCCAGATGTTGGCCGCGATGCAGTCGTCGGTGATGTCGGACATCCCCAGCCTGGGTGAAGCCGATAACGCGCAAGCATTGTGGGGGTTGATGCTCGGTCAATTCAAGTGGGTGTATGCGTTTCTCAGTCCCCTGGGTGGCTACATCGCGGACCGCTTTAGTCGGCGCTACACCATTTGCGGTAGCCTGTTCGTGTGGTCGGCGGTGACGTGGTGGACGGGACAGGTCACGACCTACAACGAGTTACTCTGGGTGCGGTCGCTGATGGGAATTAGCGAGGCGTTCTACATCCCGGCGGCGCTAGCACTCATCACGGATTACCACACCGGCACGACGCGGTCGCGGGCCGTCGGGCTACACCAAATGGCCATCTACTGTGGCGTGATAACGGGCGGGTTTGGCGGCTACGTCGCCTCCGCGCCGGACCTGGGGTGGCGGTTTGCGTTCGACACCTGTGGCATCGTCGGGATGCTTTACGCCTTCCCCCTCGTGTTCTTTCTGCGTGATGCGGTGAGGTCCGCGACGGACGACACGGTACTCAAGGCGTCACCCGTTGGTGCGGCGCGAGAACTGTTTACCAACGTGTCGTTCATTTTGTTGGTCCTCTACTTCACACTTCCAGCGCTTGCGGGGTGGGTGGTACGAGACTGGATGCCGTCGATCCTTAAAAAGCAATTCGCCATCGGCCAGGGTCAGGCCGGAGTCGCCGCCACGTTGTACTGGCAGGTCGCGGCAATCGTCGGTGCGTTCCTCGGCGGGTGGTTGGCGGACCGTTGGATGCGGCGGCACCACCGGGGTCGCATCTTCACCAGCGCAATTGGTATGTGCCTAATTGTCCCGGCGATTTTCGGGGTCGGGAACGCTGGCTCGCTTAGCGTGGCGATCGCGTTTCTCGTCCTGTTCGGTCTTGGGTGGGGTTTCTTCGATTGCAACAACATGCCGATCTTGTCGCAGATCGTCCGACCGCAACTCCGTGCGACCGGCTATGGATTCATGAACTTCGTCAGCATCAGTTGTGGTGGTCTCGCCGACTGGGGGTTTGGGATTTTAAGAGACCGAGAGGTGCCGCTGAACCTAATCTTCAGCACCTTCGCCGGTGCCGCCATCGTCTCCGTCGTCCTCGTGTTGCTGATCCGGCCTACCGTTGATGCGTCGGGTCAGAGTCTATCGCGTTGACCTGGCTTTTGCATGACCAGCCCCCAGTGCCAGGAGCAACAGCACAGCGACTCGTAGCGGATGAACTCGAACCCCGCCGTCTCGCCCCAGGTCCGGCACTGCTCGGCAGTGGGGCGGATCGGCATCGACGGGCCACGTGGCGTCTCGATGTCTCGTCGCCAGTGGATGATGCCGACCTTGCCACCGGCAGCCAACACCCGGCACGCCTCGTGCAATAGCCCGACTGGATTTTCCAGGTGGAGGATGTTGAACAGTAGAGCGTACCCAGCTTGCCCGTCCGGTACTCCACATCCGTTGGCCACGAAGTCACTCACCACGGCTGTCACATTGGCTAACCCGGCGACCTCGGCTTTCCGGTTGGTCTCGGCCACCATCTCGGGTTCGATGTCCAGCGCGATGACTCGGCCCTCAACCAACCTAGCGGCTGGAATGGTAAACGTGCCATACCCGCAGCCGAACTCAACGACATCCCCACACGGACCCGTGCAGTCGAGCTTGGCGACCATTCAGCCTGGGTTGAAGAACTTGTCCCAGTGGGACTCGTCCGGCATCCCACTTTCTCGTCCCTTCATCACGCCTCCTCCGTTTGTGCGATCCATCGAGAACCTCTGTCGATCCCGATTGGACACCATCACTTCGCCAAGCTCACGCACACCAGCTTTTCGTCGTTGCGGGCGTAGACGTTGCGGTTGGCGAAGGCGGGGTGCATCCAGATGACGGGGCGACCCGCGAGCTTGTTGGTGGGTTTCAAAATCTGGGCGCGGTCGATTTCCTCGTACCCCTTGGGGGTGAGGTTTGCAAAGATCAATTCGCCTTGCTCGTTGAACAGGATGAACCGTTCGCCGTTCTCGATCAGGAAAGCATTCGACCAGCGTTCAGACCACGGCTGGGTTTCGGACGGGGTTTCGCGGGCTTTCACGGCTGCGGGTGTGAGTGAACCACGAGTTGCCTGCATCGTCTGCCAAACCCGGTTGCCGGTAGCCGCTTCGATGCAACGGAGTTCTCCGTGGCTACACACACCGTAGATGTAGTCACCTCGCCAGACGGGCGTTGGCATGATCGAACTGAGGTCGGTCGTCTTGTCCGGTGTCTCGCCTTTGGCTTTGCTTTTCCACACGATGCTGGCCGAATCGGGACCGACTTTCAGAAACATTGCCCCATTATAGAACGAGGTCACAAATAGCTGATCGCCTTGCACACGAACTTGCGGTGCGGTCAGTGCGGCCTTGACGGCCATTGGCACGTCCCAGATTTTCGTTCCGGTCGTCGGGTCGAGTGAGACCACCGCTTTTGGGTGCCAGATGATGAGCTGCCGTTTGCCGGCAATGGTGTGAATTACCGGCGGCGCGTAGCCGAAGTCGCCGGAATCGTAGCTGAGCGACTGCCACTTCACCGCGCCGGTCTTCTTGTCGAATGCCATCACGAGTCGGCCTTCGGAACCACCCACGAGACAAATCAGGTTGTCGCCATCAATGAGCGGATGCGACGCGAAACCCCACACCGGCACATTGGCGCCGAAGTCGGTCATGAACTGTTTGGACCAGATCACCGTGCCATCCGTGACGTTCAAGCAGAGCAAATCGCCCATCGCGCCGAGGGTATAAACCCGGTCTCCGTCCACAGTCGGAGTGCAACGCGGACCGGCGGCGTAGCTGATGCGGTACTTGCAGGGGTACTCGTGCTTCCAGAGTTGTTTGCCGGACTTTTCGTCGAAGGCCAGCACCCGTTCGACGCCGGTTACAACCGTGTCTTTGTCGAAAGCATTTTTTGGTTTCGCTGCGTTCGATGCCACCAACCGATCTGCTACGAACACCTTCCCCGCCGCCACCGCTGGACCTGCGTAACCCAGGCCGACATTCGCTTCCCACACGACCTTGGGGCCGTCCTTGGGGAATGTTTCGATCAGTCCGGTTTCGTTCCACTTGGCGTCGCGGTTCGGACCCAACCATTGCGGCCAATCTTCGGCGAGTGCAACGGCGGGCAGGATGAAAGTAACCAGCAAGGCAAGGATCCGCATCGTGATGTTCCTAGGGTTGGGTAGGTGATATAGCGGGTGAACGCCCACGAACGATCGTTCGTGGGCTTTTGGGGCGGTGGACTTTTTAGTTTGCTGCTATTTCACACTGACTACGGGTGGATGCACAA
>JANLRE010000216.1:0-6542 GCA_031368205.1 Fimbriiglobus sp.
ACTGCCCTGAAGGGGCAGCGGAATTCCTTCACCCCTCCGGGGCGAGTGACAATAGGGTGTCACTGTCCACGGGTTGCGCGAAACGCTTCACCCGTGGCTACATGCCCTGGCCCCTCCAGGGCCAACCATCACAATAGTAACCCCACCAAAATGCGTGTCTTTCACGCTACTCGTCCTCTTTCGTCAAAATCTCGACCCGTGGAACGTCTGGTAAACCGAGATGGGTGCGAGCGCTCAGGACGCAGTTCATCAAGTAGAAGCGGGTGGCCATGTGATCGTCTAGTAGCTTCGCGGGGATGGAGATTGGACTCGACACGCCGACCTGGATTGGGCGGCGGAAATCAAACTTTTTGTTCGTCGTCGGCGGGCCGTTGAAGTGGGAGAAATAACACCCCCAACTCCCTTCGATCCAACAACTGACGATCGGCGTGTCCGGGCAAGCTTTGAGAATTTGCCAAACGCCTTGGCCGAAGCGTCGGAGGACTTGGTCTTCTTTGCGGCGCAAATAGCCTTCGGGGAAAATCACCACACAGCGACCTTGTTTCAGGGCGGAGATCGCTTCTTGAATCTCCGGGGCGTGTCGGCGCGCTGCGGTCTCGGCCACCCGAATCACGCGAAAGACTCGACGCATCAGGATACCAAGAATCGGCAAATCGTAGAACCCTGCGGTCATCATCGGCGTAGTGGCACGCGGCACAACTTCCGCGACAAACACCGGGTCAAACCACGCCGCGTGGTTGGCGATGACCAGGCAGGGGCCGGTGATCGGGATCTGGCAAATCCCAGGACCGGCCATCGTCGCCGTGTACTGAAACCGCATGAACGGCTCCACGAAAATTTCCACGGCCGGCCGCATGAACAACACCCACGCGACGACCGCAAGTACCCCGACGACGATCAGCAACGCCAGTTGATAGACCAGCCGCAAACTCGATGAATTGCCGCCGACGGTGTGAAAAAACAGAATCACAGCAACGACGATTCCGAGTCCGAAAAGCGCTGCCGAGTAAAACCCCAGTGGCTCCAAACGGTAACGGTCCCGGTATCGCAAGATCGCCCCGACGCCGAAGCCCTCGAACAGGCAAAACAGCCCGATCAACCAGTTCGGCCAACCTAGAACGAGTTCGGCAAGTCCGAAGACCACCAGCGCCACGGTTGTCGTGTACGGGATAAATCCCAACACGCGGTACCGCTGCGTGTAAAGACGCGGCAATAACAACCCGACTAGCCAGCCGCCGAAAAACAGCGGCACGGTGGGTAGCCCTTCAACGCCACGATTCCACACGAAGACGCACAACGCCAAACCGAACACGGCGCCAAAGAACGGCAGCAACACGTTCACGTAATGGTGCGTGTGGTCCGGGACTTGGGGCAACGGTGGCCGCGTGGTGGGCTTGGTCATGGTGCCGCGATTTGGGGGAGTATTCGGATTGACGCCGCGTGTCCTAGTCGGATATATCGTTTCTGCGTTCAAGGATGAACCTTATTTTCCCGACGAAGCCGACATGACCGTTTCGTATGCACTGGCAATCGAATCAATCCGCGTCCGTTATGGGACCACCTTGGCGGTCGATGGCGTCTCACTGCACGTAGAACGTGGCGAGATCGTCGGGTTGCTCGGGCCGAACGGGTCCGGCAAAAGCACGACGTTAGCCGCCGCAGCCGGAATCATCGACCCCGTCGAAGGGGTCGTGAGTATCGAGGGCATTCGGCGGGAACAAAACCCCGCCGCGTTTGCCAAGCGGGTTGGCTTCGTACCGCAAGAACCAGCCCTCTACGATGAGCTTTCGGCGGAAGCGAACTTGACGTTCTTCGGTCAACTGTACGGCCTGTTCGGTTGCGATTTGAAACGCGCTATCAAGCAATCGCTGAGCGCCGCCCGGCTAACCGACCGGCGCGCCGACCGCGTCAGCACCTACTCCGGTGGCATGAAACAACGCCTGAACCTGGCGGTTGCACTGTTGCACAACCCCGCCGTCTTGTTGCTCGATGAACCGACCGCATCGCTCGACCCGGCCAGCCGAGATGCGCTGTTCGGCACGCTGTTCGACTTGCGCGAAAAAGGCCACGCGATTCTGTTGACCACGCACCACCTGGACGAAGCCGAAAGTGGCTGTGATCGCATCGCGGTGCTGGACCGCGGCAAGCTGATCGCCTGTGGAAAACCGGCCGAACTGATTCGTTACCAACCTGCCGGCCGCGCGATTTTGTACGCCCATCTGCGGGAGATGTTGCCGAAGTTCTTCCAAAAGAGCCTCAAACACCGTGTCGGCCCGGATGTCGAAATCGAAGTCACGGGCCGACGGTTGCGACTGGCCGCACCCACCCAAGAAGCCCTGGGCAAGGCGCTCGCCGTGGTCATGAGCGACGGCGTGATTCTTGAGACGTTCCGCACCCCACCCGGTCGGCTCGAACACCTGCTCCGCAATACGCCGACGGTGTCGCTTTCGACGCCTGTGGATGCAACGTGATCGTCCCAACCCCTGGAACGCCTTGTCTGAATTTATGCTCGCACACCTTCGGTTAATCCTGACGCTGGCCGCCAAAGACTGGTTAATCTTCTGGTCCGATCGGCGCGCGGCGGCGTTATGTTTCGCCGTACCGATTGTGTTGGCGTCCGCGTTCGGCATGATTTTTCACCAGGGACCGGGGCAAACCGGGTCGCCGAAACTGCCGCTCCTAATCGTGATGGAAGACGACGGACCCTTCACCCAAAAAGTCGTCGCGGAATTGCTGCTCAGTCCCCGTGTTGAAGCCGAAGTTGTCACACGCGGCGAAGCCGAACGTCGGGTCGCGGACCGACGCCCCGGTGTGGCGGTGCTGTTCCCACTCGGGTTTGAAAAGCTTGCCACGTGGAAACCGCAAACAAGTGGTGAACGGCCGCAGGTGTTGATTCAACACAACCCGTTGGCGGCCAGTGAAGGCCAGTGGGCCGAAGGCGTGGTTTGCGAAGTGGTGATGCGGCGGTTGGCCAAGGATCATCTATCGCCGTGGGTCGGCGCCGCTGTCAGTGACGATGCGATGTCACTGCCGTTCGTCGTCGAAACAACGCCGCTGGTGAATTCCAATTTGGCAGGCTTCAACTCGTATAGCCACAGCTTCTGCGGAATGACTTTGCAGTACCTACTGTTCTGGGGCATGGAGAGCGGGCTACTCTTGTTGCGGGACCGCCAACGCAGCCTCTGGCAACGTCTCCGGGCTGCGCCGGTCCCGTTGTGGGCGCTGTTGCTGGGCAAGGCGACCTCGACGGCGACGGTCGCGTTCTTGCAAATCTTGGTCACCTTCGCCTTCGGCTACGTGGCGTTCGGCGTGACCGTGTCCGGGTCGTGGGTGGGTTTCATCCTGCTGGCACTCGGGGCCAGTTCACTCGCGGCGGCAGCGGGCTTACTCGTCGCCGCCGTCGGCGGCACGGAAGCCCGCGCCCGCAGTGTTTGTATCCTCGTGATCCTCGGCGTGTCGATGCTGGGAGGGCTGTGGCTGCCCTCGTTCGTCTTGCCAAGTTGGGCGCGTGACCTCGCGTTGTCACTTCCAACAACGTGGGCGATGAAGGGGTTGGATGCCGTGACGTGGCAGGGACGAGGTTTGCTTTCGACGTTGCCAAACGTGTCCATCGTGGCGGGTTTCGCCGCCGTTTTCTTGGCGATTGCCGTCGCCCGTTTTATGTCCTCGGAGGCGCGCCGGCGGCGCGGGTGTGTCTGATGCGTCAACTCTTACTCAGTGTCATCGGCGTGACAGTATTCAGCGCGACAGTCTTCGCGCAACCGCCCGCGTTGCCGGTTGCGAAGATCGCCGACGCGAAGCCGGTCGAGGTAGTTCTCGAAGACCAGTTCTCCCGTCGTCAGGATCTCGCCGCCTTCCGGGGTGACGTGGTCGTGCTCGTGTACGGTGATCGCAAAGCCAACGATTCTTGCCGCGAACTCGGCGAGAAACTGCACATCCTCTTTCACCCGACCGCCATCGGGCAACCCCCCGCAAAAGCCCGCAGCGCCCCGGTCTCGCCGCTTCAAGGCGTAGCAATGGGGATGCGATCACCCGACGTGTTCGTGGTGCCGGTGGCCTGTGCGGGAACGGTACCGAATGTCGTGCGCGATCTCATTCGCACGCAAGTGAAAAAAGCGTCCCCGGATGTTCCCGTCTGGCTCGACTTCACCGGCGTGATGGAGAAAGAGTTCACACTCCGAGCCGGGCAACCCAACATCGTCGTGTTCGATGCCACCGGCCGCTTGCGGCTCAAGGTGAACGGCGCCCCCGACCAACCCACGATCGAAAAGCTACTCCAAACCATCCAAAACCTCCGCGCCGAAGCCGCCGGAATTGCGAAGTAACGCGGGAATTCAATACTGTAGGTAACGCCGTCTGGTACGCCCGTTTGCGTGGGATGGGCTGTACGATTTTAGGTGGGAAACACATTCACGACTCGGGCGTTTTTTGTCTTCAGGCCGAAGGTCTGGGAGAACCCAGGGCAAGGAGGCTTGGCGACGCCGCCCTGGGTCCACGACCAAAACTACAGGCAGTCTGAAGGACTGCGAGCCTCACGCTCGCAGTCCTTCAGACTGCTAAGAATTGCAATTCGTCTGACCCAGGGCGTCGCCGAAACGGCTTGCCCTGGGCTGAGTGCTCCCAGGCTTTCAGCCTGAAGTCACAATGCTCGCCAGTGTCGTGAACAAATTCCCCACCAACTTCCATGACGCGCACCCCTGTGGCCCACTCTGGTGAATCCGGTTTTGAGGAGGCCCAGCGACTTTAACTACAGCCGTATGCAACTCCCAGTTCCAGCGAACATGACAGCATGAATGTTGCGTGAAATCCTTCTATTCACGCGATACGCCACTGAAAGTCGATTATCATATCAACGCGAACTCCCTCCTAACGTGAGCATTTCAAATGTCGCCGACGTTCAACCGCCGTGGTTTTATTGGTGCCGGGCTTGGTAGTCTTGCGGCTGCGATGGCGGCGGGGCCGGTCCTGTTGGGCCAGGACAAACCGGCGCCGGTGGAAGTCGAAAGGACGTTCAAGCCGGACACCCTGTTCCTGACCTGGCAACAAGACCCGACTACGACGATCACCATTCAATGGATTAGCAAAGCCAAAGATGTTGATGACCCGGTGATTCGGTTCAGCAACCGGGGCAAGGCCGAATGGCAGATTGGGCCGATGGCCAAAGCGAAGCCGTACCCGGTTGTGCAATCGTTTCTCGGGGCAACCGGGCCGATCGACTTGAACATTTACCGGGCGGAGTTAACGGGATTGTTACCCGGCACGGAGTACGACTTCAAGATCGGCCTGCAATCGCCGACGTACCGCTTCCGCACCATGCCCAGCAAGGCGACGAAAGCCTTCAGCTTCATTTCCGGCGGCGATTGCGGTACCAGCATTCATGCCCTGAACAACAACAAACAAGCCGCCAAACAAGACCCGATGTTCGCCCTGATCGGCGGGGACTTAGGCTACGACAACGGAACAAGCGGATCGACGGCGTTGAGGTTCATCCAGAACTACGCCACGACGATGATCGACAGCCAGAACCGCCTGATCCCGATGGTGGTGTGTGTCGGCAACCACGAAGTGAAGGGCGGATACGGCAAGACGCTGAAGGACGCCACGTTCTTCGCGCCACTCTTCGACGGGTTGTATTCGGAGAAAAGTTACGCCACGCTCGACTTCGGCGACTACCTCAGTTTGGTACTACTCGATAGCGGCCACGCCGCACCGATTGCCGGGGAACAAACGAGTTGGTTGGACAAGTCTCTCGCCGACCGTGCCGGCAAGTCTCACCTCATGGTTGTGAATCACGTGCCGTGTTACCCGTCGTACCGGGTGGCAGAAGGGATACTCGGCAAGTTCGGCACCGGCGAAGAGCAGCGCAAAAACTGGGTGCCACTATTCGAGAAGCACACCGTCGATCTCGTCCTCGAACACCACGACCACACCTTCAAGCGGACCCACCCCCTGAAAGGCGGTGTCGTAAACAAAGAGACCGGCATCGTCTATTTGGGCGACGGTTCCTGGGGTCAGTTGCGCATCCCGAAGCCCGCCGAACTCCGCCCCTACTTGGCCGAAGTCAGCGCCAGCTACCACCTCACCCTCCACCGCCTCGAAGGCGAGCAACGCTTCCACATGGCCATCGACGAAACCGGCAAAATCCTCGACGTGGTCCGCACCGGCAAGAAGCCACGGAACTCCGTGGGCAAGGGGTGATGTTATTCCGATGGGAACTCGGCTTTGACGGGTCGGACTCGCAAAGTGAGATTGTGGCTTCAGCCGCCAGCATTTCGTTGGCGGCGTCAGTTCGTCATCGTCTTAGCCCACTCGTCGTGTGTGAATGCCACTTGGCATCACTCGTTCCACCGCTCCGCGGAGTTGAATCAGCCGCTCGGTCGCACCTTCGACTTGTGTCGGTAGTAACGCCATCTTGACTACCGGGCCATCCTGTGTCAATTCATTGACCTGCATACCCTCGCCACCCAGGGACCGTTCCAGCCGATCGACCGCCATCGACAGTGCCATCAGTTTCCGCGCAACGTCCATCGGCCTCGCAGTTG
>JANLRE010000229.1:0-1421 GCA_031368205.1 Fimbriiglobus sp.
CTGGCTGAGGAAGTCGTTCGCGGTGCGCTCGAATTCTTTCGGCGTCTGTAGCTGATTCTTCGCTTTGCTGATTGCCCCGCCAATTCGTTCCGGGGTAAATTTCACATCGTCCATGTTGAGCGCTTCGAGCGCTTGCTTGACGAGTTTATTGCGGTCGTCGGTGTCGTAGATCGTGAAGTTTTTATCGAGGTTGAGCCGATCCGAATACTGTCGCAACAGTCGCGCGCCGAGGCTGTGGAACGTGCTGACCCAGACCCGATTGCCAGGGACGAGTTGTTCGACGCGGTGGCGCATTTCCCCGGCGGCTTTGTTCGTGAACGTGATCGCCAGGATGTTGCTGGCCCGCACCCCTTGTTGCAACAAGTACGCAACTCGGCGGGTAATCACCCGAGTTTTCCCGGACCCCGCACCGGCCAGGATCAGCAGCGGCCCTTCGCCGTGTTTAACGGCGGCTTGCTGCGCTTCCGTCAAATCCGCGAGAAGATCGCCGGGTTTCGATGACGCTGACGACATGCTCTCGGTACCTTCTTGATTGGCCGCAATTGGTTTCGATCCCATGACGGGTCTCGTTCCGACAAGTAGATTCTATCGTAGCGGAATGGGAAAGCTTGCGAACTAACACCAGGGGCGGACGGGTAATGGACATCGCGGGGATGGGAACGCACATCGTGGAGTGCTTGCGAGTCAGCCAGCTCATCGACCAACACGCGGATGCGTTTTTGGACCAAGTGTACACGCCGTCCGAACAGATTTTTTGCCGCGACCGCAAGCGAACCCTCGAACATTACGCCGCAATCTGGGCTGCGAAAGAGGCGGTCTTTCGCAGCCTGGGAACGACGTGGCGGAAGGGCGTCGATTGGAAAGACGTTGAGATTTTGTGCGACAACCCGGTTGAACCCACGGTCGTGTTCACCGGGCCGACACGTGAACTCGTTCACAGTCGTGGCGTCAAATACGTCTTGGTCACGTTGGCCCATTGCCAAAGTTTTGCGACCGCAACGGCGCTGGCGGTGCGAAGCTAGTTGCTAGCATCGGCGATTTCGCGCAGCAGATTGCGGGACAATTTGTAGGCAATGCGGATGGTCGTGATGCGGGCGTCCATTTGGTCAGGGGTGAACGCCCGGTCCGGGTGGCACTTCGGCAACCCGGCGATTTCGAGCGTGAGTGGCAAAAGTTGCATGAACTCTTTCATGCGGGTTTGTTTCACGTCAACGCTAGTTTCACTCATGGCTCGACCCTATGACTGGTGACGGGGGAAGCAATCGACCACCACACGCATAAGGTACAACAACGCCCGGCAACACTCAAGCGAAACGATCACTCTCCGGCTGCCAATTCCGGGGCGAAGCCACGCCGCATCGTGTTTTCGGTTATCACGCGGGGGATCACGAATTGCAACAGGTAGTCCGGGCCGCCGGCTT
>JANLRE010000250.1:0-1918 GCA_031368205.1 Fimbriiglobus sp.
GCCGGTCATCGGCACGGATGCGTTCCAGGAAACGCCGATCGTAGAAGTGTGCCGCGCGATCACGAAGCACCATTATCTCGTGACCCGAACCGAGGACATCCCGCGCATTATCAAGGAAGCCTTCCACATCGCCACGACGGGCCGACCGGGGCCGATCATCATCGACGTGCCGAAGGACATTCAGAACAAAATGGTCGTGCCGAACTGGGACGTGGAGATGAACCTGCCCGGCTACAAGGCCCAGCGCAAGGCGTCCCGCAAGGAATTGCAGCCGATCATCGACACGATCCGCGCCGGCAAACGCCCGGTGATTTACGCGGGCGGCGGCGTGACCCACAGCGGCGCGGCGGAGCAGTTGAAGGAGTTCGCCGAACTCGCTGGCATCCCGGTGGCACTGACGCTGCACGGCCTCGGCAACTTCCCGGCGGACCACTACCTCTGCTTGCAAATGCTCGGGATGCACGGCACCGTGTACAGCAACTACGCAATCAACGAAGCCGATACGCTGCTGGCGTTCGGCGTGCGGTTCGACGACCGCGTGACCGGGAAGCTGTCCGAGTTTGCCAAGCACGGCCGCATCGTTCACGTGGACGTGGACAAGTCCGAGATTCACAAGAACAAGTTCGCCCACGTGCCGGTTCACGGCGACCTCAAGCAAGTGCTGACCGACCTCGTGGAGATGTTGAAGTTGGACGAAAACGCGGACCTCGTCGGCGGGGGTCGTTACACCGATTGGCTCCGCCAAATCGACGAATGGCGTGATGCGGAGCCGATGAAGTTCAACGACCGCGACGACGCGATCCTGCCCCAAGCCGCCATCAAGCGACTGGCCGAAATCATCGCGGAACGTGGCCTGATGGACAAGACAATCATCACTACCGGCGTCGGCCAGCACCAGATGTGGTCCGCCCAATACTTCCCGTTCACGCAACCGCGCACCTGGGTGACCAGTGGTGGCCTGGGGACGATGGGCTTCGGTTTGCCCGCCGCGATGGGGGCGAAAGTGGCGCACCCCGAGTGCCTCGTGATCGACATTGACGGCGATGGCAGCTTCTTGATGAACGTGCAAGAACTGGCGTGCTGCTACACCGAAAAAATCAACGCCAAGGTGATGCTGCTCAACAACCAACACCTCGGCATGGTGGTGCAGTGGGAAGACCGCTTCTTCGGCAGCAATCGCGGCCACACGTACCTCGGCGCCGGTGAAAAGGAACTGCCCTACCCCGACTTCGTGACCATCGCCAAGGGCTTCGGCGTGAAGGGAAAATCCATCGTCGATAAAGGCGACCTGGAATCGGCCCTCATCGAAATGATCGAACACGACGGCCCGTACCTGCTCAACGTCTACGTGCCGCACCAGGAACACGTGCTGCCCATGATCCCAAGTGGCATGTCCGTGAAGGACATCATCAAGGCGTAGGTTTCGCGCACCACGCTGCGACTCCTCCGGAGTCGAAGAAACTATGACGACGCTAACCTGGGGTTTCGCTGCGCTCAACCCCAGGCTAATCGCTAGCATCCCTACCGGGATGCCCCAGGTTGCCTTTCTCCCTTACGGATGGTTCCAATTGGTTTTTATCCCGAAGGGATTGAAGCGATTAGCCTGGGGTTGAGCGCAGCTTTTGAAGTTGCGCGTTCTGTGGGACTCGGATTGCTTGTGCCTTGTCACAAGCGAGTTTCCTTTCGGTCGGATCAATGTTGCGGTCGCTCCCCGTTGCGTGACTCGGGTTACCGCAGACCCCCTTCGGACTACCCCGAAGGGGTTGAATGAAATAGCCCAGGGTCGCGGCGCTTCGTCGCGCACCCTGGGTTCTCGACACCACCCCTACCGTACCCCGCAGGGGTTCCATCGTTCCTTGTGGCGCAAATGTAACCCCTTCGGGGTAAGATCCGTTTCCGGTCCGACCCAGGGTGCGCG
>JANLRE010000303.1:0-1499 GCA_031368205.1 Fimbriiglobus sp.
GTCAGCGAATCAATGGCTCGCTTCGACCATTCAGGAAACTGTTGCGAAATCTTGACTCGAATCGCATCGGACAACTTCGCCTCGAACTCTTGGTCATCCTCGTCGAGGACCAAACCTTGCAAGCGCAGCAACGCCTTGTCCCGCGACTTCTGGAACGCCTCCTCGGCGTAGTCAGTTGGTGGGTCGGTGATAAAATCGCCGAGCGAGTTGGCACCCGGTGACGAACACGGGATCACGTAGACTTGGTTCGGTCGAACGTCTTTGGGATCGGTGATCGACTCGCTTTTCTCGGGGCCTCGCCAACAAACCGCAAACCGCGCCGCCGGTTCCAGTTTCTCCTTTTCATCAACTTCAACAACTTCGCCTTCCATGTCGCTCGTCTGGTCATCGACAGCAATACCCGCAAGCCACTTCTTGAAAACGCTTATCGGCACGGCCACGGCCTCGGAGGACGACGGCGGACACAGCGAAACAATCTCGGCCCAGTTCTGCGAATCCTCGCCGAGGTCGGAACGAAACACGACTTGCACGTCGGGTTGGCCGGGCTTCTTCGGGCCGTGGAGAAAGATTGCCGGGTCGGGGTCCGGCGTCGGGGTCGGGTGCGTCTGCACCCAACAATCCAGGTGTGCGGGAAACAGAACCGGGGCGTCGTCGGTCGGGGCGTTGAGGGGTGTGAGGTCAACACGCTTGACCATTTCAGTCACCGCCGACACGCCGAAGTCGAAGCCGTCCGGCTGCGCATTCTGCTTCAACCACTTCCACGTTTCCGCCAAGCTCGCGCCGTACACCGGGTCTTCGGTCGTGTCGTCGGTCTCATCGCCGCGAATGACGATGACCGCTTTCGCGCTCGGTCGATTTGCCACGCGGTTGAGCCGCCCGAAGCGTTGCCGCAGCGCATCCAGGCTGGCACATTCCGACACAAGGGCATGGAAGTCGAAATCCGCCCCGCATTCCAGGCACTGCGTACCAACCACGAACTTCGGCGGCTTCTGTTCTGCTATGTTGGCGTTTGAGAGCAACGGTTTCAGCTTCTCTTCAAAAATGCGATCGCGGTCGAGTGGCCTCATCCGGCCTGTCAGCAGTACGGCCTCCTTGCCGAGTGCCTTCGCTAGATCACGGGCTGTCTTTACACGGTTGACAATGATGCCGACGCAATCGAATTCCTTCGCTAACTCACGGGCCTGTTGCTCAAGCACTTTCACCAACGCATCAGTCCCATTCTTGCCCTTGCCCTTGGCCTTTTCGGCGACGACGAGGGTTGCCGGCTTTTTCGCCCGGATTCGCTTGCCGAGTACGGGGTGGTTTTCATCGTCCGCGTCCGCGCGCATCACCTCGCCTTCCGTCGTCGGCGTTGCGGTGATCGAAACGAACTGGAACGGCGAGTGCGACTCGTTCCAACTGCGGTAGTTCTTCACGGCTTGCATCGTCTGGTCGAACGGCCTCGCACAGTGGGCTTCGTCGAGCAGGATTAGCGAATCGTTGCCGACGAGACCGGCGTG
>JANLRE010000313.1:0-5942 GCA_031368205.1 Fimbriiglobus sp.
CAACACATAGGCGAGCCGACGAACGCACCGGGCGAAGATCAAAGCGTTTACTCTCGCGCCGTGGCGATTGGTTCGCCGGACCCGGCCAACCCGGGGGTGCTCAACAACAACATCTACTCCGGCAACGACGCTGGACAGGTGTTCGTGACGTACACCGGCGGGGCACCGTGGACGAACATCTCGAACGGCATCGCCGGCAGCGGTCGGGTCATGCAGATCGTACCGGACCCGAGTCGCGGTAGCCGGGCGGCTTACGCCGTGACAACAGGTGGGGTCTTCTTCATTGCGGACTCCAAGGCGCCGGGTGCGACGTGGGTGAACATCTCCGGGGCAGGTGCGAATAGCATCTTCCAGGTTCGCAAGCGGATCTTTGGCGATGTGAACGACAAGACCACGAACGCAAGCCCGAACAACGCTGTGCTCGCACTGCGGAGCATTAACGCGATCACCGCCGACTGGCGGTATGCGATTCCGGTTGACCCGGCGAACCCGGCGGCGGGTAACTACCCGATTCTGTACGTGGCCGGTGAAGGCGGCGTATTCCGCTCCCTGGACCGAGGAACAACCTGGAAATCCTTCCCCGGTTCCTCGACCCTCCTCGACCCGACGACGGGTAACCCGCTCCTCGATCCGCTCACCGGACTGGCTCTGACGGTTCCCGAAGGCGGGTTCTTACCGAGCGGCAGCATCCAGGATCTTGACTTGGCTCTCGGTAACCTGGATCCGTTGACCGGCTTCCCGAAACAGAACTCGGGCGGCTTCAACATGCTGGTGGCCAGCACGTTCGGTCGGGGTTCATTCGCCATTCGCCTTGATGACCCGCTGCCGCAGTACAACGTGCTGTTCCAGTCCGGCCCTCGGGTAGTCGGGTTGGCCGCAACCGACGCTTCGTCCATCCGGGTGCGGTTCGACGCCCCGGTTGACCCGGCCACGTTCGATCTCAGCGACATCGTTGTGAAGAACTCCGGCGGCACGATCATTCCGGTGGCCAGTATCACGCCGATCGGCAATCCTGGTAATGGGGCGTCCGATCAGCGGAATCTGTTCCAGATCAACTTCGTTTCGCCACAACCGGCAGGCGTCTACAACGTCGTCATCGGGCCGAACATCTTCGACTTCGCCGGTTTTGGGATGAACCAAGACGGGGATAAGATCAACGGCGAAACGGCGATCAACACGTTCACGGGGCAGGCCCAAGACGCCTACGTCGGGCCGTTCACGATCACCGCGAACCCGCAGCACGGCAACTTGTTCCTCGACTTGCCAGCCCTCGCCCGTGCCGGTGACCCGGTCCCGGTCGTGGTGAGTGCCGTGGGGACCGACGGCAACATCCAGACGGGCTTCAATGGCGTCGTGACGTTCAGTACGACGGATGGCCTCATCAGCATCGGCGCCGGGTTACCGAACAACTACCAGTTCACGGCGTTGGATAGTGGCACCCATACCTTCACGGTCACGTTCAAGACGGCGAACTTCTTGACGGGCACCACGCCGACGTTCCTGACGGTGACGGATACGACTGCGGCCTCGGCCACGACGCCATTCGGACCGTCCACCGGGGCGATCATCATCCGTGGTGGTGCGGCCACGAAGTTTGCGATCTCGAATACTCCGGTTGCGGTCGTTGCCGGAACCAACAGTAGTGTCACGGTCACGGCGGTCGATCAGTTCGGCAACGTGGCGGACGGCTACACCGATGCGGTCACGTTCAGCAGCACGGATCCACTGGTTTCCATTGGGGTTGGAAAAGGGCTGCCCGCGAATTACGCCTTCACGGCTGCGGAATTCGGCTCGCACACCTTCACCAACGAAGTCACCCTGAAGACGGCGACCAGCGACGTGATCCTCGGGACCGGGCCGGTCCAGACGTTGACCGTCGTTGACGTACTTTCCGGGTTGCTAACCGGGATCTCGAAACCCGGCATCATCGTACTGCCATCGGTTGCCGCATCGTATGCAGTCGATAAACACCCACTCACCACAGTCGCTGGCACGGACAACGACTTCCGCGTGATCGTGAAGGATGTCTTCGGGAACACCGCGACGAGTTATGCGGGTACGGTCCACTTCACATCGACCGATAACCTGGTGATGAGCGGGAACGGCTTACCGCTCGATTACCTGTTCAACAAGTCGGTGGATAAGGGCATCCATACGTTCTTACTGGGTGCCGCCCTCAAGACCGCGGGTACGCAGTCGATCACAGCGACCGACACGGTCGCAGTGCCCACGATCACGGGTAGCCAGATTGGGATCACCGTCACGAACGCCAAGGCCAGTGCGCTCACGGTCACCGGCCACGTGCTGACGACAATTGCGGGGACGAAAAACGACTTCACGGTGTTCGCAAGTGATAAGTACGGCAACCTCGCCGTGGACTACGCCGGGATCGTGACGTTCGCCAGTTCCGACCCACTGCTTGCAGTGGGCAACGGGTTGCCGACGAACTACGCATTCCTGGCGGGAGACAGCGGCAGTCACGACTTCAAACTCGGTGCGATACTCAAGACCGCAGGGTTGCAGTCGATTACCGCGAAAGACACGGTGGGTCTGTTCGCCGGAACACAGTCGAACATCCTGGTGACTCCGGCCTCAGCGGCCAGTTTCACAATCTCGAACACAGCCATCACCGTGGTGGCCGGTACGCCGAGCAGTGCGACGGTGACCGCGAAGGATCAGTTCGGCAACGTGGCCACCGGGTACACCGGCCAAGTCACGTTCACGAGTAGCGATCCGCTCGTGTCACCGGGCAACGGGTTGCCGACGGATTACGTGTTCCTGTCGAAGGAAAAGGGCGTCCACACCTTCACGAACGAAGTGATCCTGAAGACGGCAACCAGTGACGTGATTCTCGGAACCGGGCCGGTCCAGACCTTGTCGATCCGGGACTTCCCGTTCAGCACGATCAAGGGATCAACTGCACCGGGCGGCATCATCGTGACGCCGGATGTCGCTTCGTCATTGGAAGTGAAGGGACACCCAAGCCCGACCGTGGCGGGGTTGGCGAACGACTTCAAAGTCATCGCCCACGACAAGTACGGCAACACGGCGAGCGGGTACACCGGCGTCGTCGGGTTCACGACTTCCGATAAGCAAGTGGCCAGTGGCAACGGTTTGCCGACGGCCTACACGTTCACCGCAACGGACGGTGGCGTGAAGACCTTCGTACAAGGCGCTGTTCTCAAGACGGCTGGAATTCAATCCATCACCGCGACCGATTCGGGTACGCCACCGTTGACCGCAAGTCAAACCGGCATCGTGGTGGTTGCGAACGTGGCGAGTGCGTTCACCATCAGTGGCCACCCGACGCCGACGATTGCCGGAACCGCGAACAGCTTCACCGTGATCGCAACGGACAAGTACAGTAACTTGGCATTGGGGTACACCGGCACGGTGACCTTCACCAGTTCCGACCCTCTAGTCGGGCCGTCAAACGGTCTGCCGGCTAACTACACCTTCACATCAACCGATGCCGGGAAGCACGCCTTCCCGCTCGGTGCGACGCTGAAAACAGCCGGTATCCAGTCGATCTCGGTAACGGACACTAAAACTTCGTTCACCGGAACGCAGTCCAACATCCTTGTCACGCCGAACGTCGCGGCCTCGTTCGTTATCACCGGCTTCCCGAATCCGACCACCGCCGGTGCCGCCGGGCAGTACACGGTGGCGGCGAAGGACCAGTTCAACAACCTGGCAACGGGGTACGTGGGAACGGTGACGTTCAGCAGCACGGACCCGCTGGTTGCGATCAACAACGGCCTCCCGACCAACTACACCTTCACCGCCACCGATACGGGTGCGAAGACCTTCACGGCAACACTGAAGACTGCGGGATTGCAGTCAATCACCGGCAAGGATACGGCCAACGTCGCCATCACCGGGCAGCAAGTCGGCATCGTGGTGAACGCGGACGTAGCCGCCAGCTTCACGCTAAGCGGGTACCCAAGTCCGGTTCAAGCGGGGACGACGAACAACTTCACCGTCACGGCGAAGGACAAGTACGGCAACGTTTCGACGAAGTACGCAGGCACCGTGACCTTAAGTAGTTCGGACCTACAGATTTCGAGCAACAAGGGCCTACCGCCGACGTTCACGTTCTCCAGTTTGGACGCCGGACAACACGTGTTCCAAGCGACGTTCAAGACGTTCGGTGCCCAATCGCTCACCGCAACGGATGTTGCGAACCAGGCGTTGAAGGGAACCCAAGCTGGCATTCAAGTCACGTCCGGTGCGCTGAGCATTATCACCGTGAGTGGCTTCCCAAGTCCGGTTGTGGCGGGTCAAACGAGCGGGCTGACTGTGGCCGCCGCCGATCAGTTCGGCAACCCGGTCTCCAACTATGTGGGGATCGTGACCTTCAGCAGTTCCGATAAGCAAGCCGGATTGCCGACGAACTACAAGTTCACCCTGGCGGACGCGGGCCGGAAGACGTTCACCGGCGTTTCGTTGAAGACCGCTGGCATCCAATCGTTGTCCGCGACCGATACTGCAAATGCTGCACTCACCGGCACAGAATCGAACATCACGGTTCTGGCCGGCGCTCCGGCGAAGATCGTCCTGAGCGGTTTCCCGAACCCGGTCCAAGCTCTGGTGCCTGCGACCTTCGGCCTGACCGCGTTCGATGCTTACGGAAACGTGACCACCGATTACAACGGCTCGGTCATCATCACCAGCAGTGACCCGAAAGCCGTCGCTGTCAACCCGGTCCAGTTCACCAACGGCGTGGCGTCGAGTGGAATTACCTTCCGGGCTGACGGTGCTCAAACGGTCACGGCTCAGGACACGGGCAACGTCTCGCTGATGGGGACGTTGGCCCTCACCGTGACTCCCGCACCCGATGGCACGACGGGTTCGTCAACACCGTTCGACTTGTCCCGCTTGACCGCAGTGGGAACCGATGCGGGTATTGCGAGCTTGGTGCGGGTGCTGAATCCCGATGGCACCGTTCGCAACTCGTTTAGCCCATACGATCCGAGCTTCACGGGTGGTGTCCGGGTGGCGATTGCCCGGACCCCGACGGGCTTCAACGTCATCACGGCCCCTGGCCCTGGCCGCTTCCCGGACATTCGGGTCATCGACCCGGTCACGGGCAACACGTTGTCAACGATCACGCCGTTTGAAACGTCCTTTGAAGGCGGGGAGTTTATTTCAACCGCCGACATCAACAACGACGGGTACGACGACTACGTCATCACCCCAGATAAGGGCGGTGGCCCGCGGGTTGTGGTTATCAGCGGCAAGACAGGTGCTCGCATCGCCGACTTCTTCGGGATCGAAGACAGTGCCTTCCGCGGCGGTGCGCGGGCCGCGATGACGGACATCAACGGGGACGGCGTCACGGACATGATCGTGTCCGCAGGCTTCGGCGGCGGGCCGCGAATCTCGGTCATCAACGGCAAAGACATCGCCGCTGGTTCTCCAAGCCCGTCGCGGCTCATTGGCGACTTCTTCGCGTTCGAGCCAGAACTCCGCAACGGGGCCTACGTCGCGGCGGGGGATTTGAACAACGACGGCAAGGGCGACATCATCCTGGGTGCCGGGCCGGACGGCGGCCCCCGCGTGCGGATCATCAACGGTAAGCAGTTGCTTGCGATCGCAAAGTTCGGCGGTCTGGACGAAGCGGTTGCGGTGGAGCCGCAAACTCAAATCGCCAACTTCTTCGGTGGCGATCCGAACAGCCGTGGCGGCATCCGCGTCGTGGCGAAGAAGCTCGATTCGGACGACTTCGCCGATCTCGTCGTGGGCGGGGGGCCGGGTTCGGGTTCAACCGTGACCGCGTACAAAGGCTCCATCTTGCTCAGCAACGTGAACCCCGATCCACTGTTCACGTTTGAAGACGTCCCCGGCTTCACGGGTGGTGTGTTTGTCGGCTAAGCTGTGAACGGGTCAGTTAAAAACGAGTGCGGGGCGGGAACTGAATCATCGGTTCCCGCCCCGCACTC
>JANLRE010000317.1:0-1193 GCA_031368205.1 Fimbriiglobus sp.
GCCGAGACCGCACGCCGATTGGCCAAGATTGGGTATCGCGGCATCGAAATCATGGCGGACGTGCCGCACGCTTGGCCGGCCTACCTGTTGCCCGAACAGAAGCAAGCCATCCGCGAGGCGTTGGCGACCAACAAGCTGGCCGTCTCGAACGTCAATGCGTTCATGATGCACGCGGTCAACGATCCCCGGCAAAAGTATTGGCACCCGTCGTGGATCGAACCGGATGCGAATTATCGCCAAATCCGCATCGACCACACCAAACGTTGCCTGACGCTGGCGAAAGAACTCGGCGCCCCGTGCGTGACCACGGAACCGGGCGGCCCGTTAGAAGGTCGGAAGTGGTCCGATTGTCTCAAGCTGTTCGTGGAAATGTTGAAGCCCGTCGTCGAACACGCAGAGAAGGAAGGCGTGCCGCTCCTGATCGAACCGGAGCCGGACTTGCTCATCGAAACGGCGGACCAGTACCTCGAATTCACCCGCCACATCCAATCGCCGATGCTCGGGCTGAACTTCGACATCGGGCACTTCTACTGCGTGAAGGACGACCCCGCCGCGACGGTCCACAAGCTCGCCCAGCACATCCGCCACGTCCACCTCGAAGACATCGCCGCCACCCGAATCCACCACCACCTGATCCCCGGCGAAGGGGTCATCGACTTCAAGAGTACGCTGCAAGCCTTGAAGAACATCGGCTACAACGGCTGGGTCACGATCGAACTCTACACCTGCCACGAAAACCCCGACCACGCCGCCACGGTCGCCCGAGAGCGGGTGCTGAAGATTGCCGACGAAGTCGGGATCACGTTCTGAGCGTTGGGGATACTGAGTTCGTCCCAAATTCCGGCGAAGGGTGTTTCGTGTCGAAAGGGGAATGGGTTTCGCAGGAAATAATACCCCTTCCAGTGGGGTATAAGATGTTTCTTCCTGCGAACCGCCCCTAAAGATTCGCAGGAAGAAACGCCTCCCACCCCACCCTGGGGACAGGATTTTCCGGGTAAGAGGTTTTTCCTTCATCGAACCGATTGAGCAACAAGGTTCCGCAGGTTTCTTTACCGCGAAGCGGTTGCAGACAATAGCCCAGGGTCGCGCTTCGCGCACCCTGGGTCCTGGGTATCGATTCGTCTCTCCATTTACCGCGAAGCGGTTGCATCCGCCCTGACGAACAATTCAACCCTTTCAGGGTATGCCAGGCG
>JANLRE010000336.1:0-1212 GCA_031368205.1 Fimbriiglobus sp.
CGCCACGCCGGACCACTGGCACGCGATCCAAACCATTGAGGCGTGCGCTGCGGGGAAGGATGTCTATTGCGAAAAGCCGCTGACGCTGACGATCTCCGAAGGCCGCGCGATGGTGACGGCGGCCCGCAAGCACAAACGAGTCGTGCAAACCGGCAGCCAACAACGCTCGTCGAAGGAATTCCATCAAGCATGTGAGCTGGTCCGCAACGGTGCCGTTGGCAAAGTGAAGACCGTGATCGTCGGCCTCCCCGCTCCGAACTTCAAAGCGCCTGCTGTGGCCGACAGTGAGCCACCCGTTGAACTCGACTACGACCGCTGGCTCGGGCCGGCACCCATGCGCAAGTACAACGAAAAACACGTCCACTACCTGTTCCGGTTCTTCTGGGATTACAGCGGTGGGCAGCAGACGAACTTCGGCGCCCACCACCTGGACATTGCCCAATGGGGCCTCGGCATGGACGAATCCGGCCCGGTCTCGGTCGAAGGCAAAGCCCGGTTCAACAAAGACGGCTGGTTTGAAGTGCCGGAGTGGACGGACATCACGTACACCTACGCCAACGGCGTCGTCATGCACTGCGGCCAAGGCAAGCCCGGCGGCACAACGTTCGAGGGGGACAAGGGCACCCTCCACGTGACACGCGGCAAGATCGAAGGCAAGCCGATGGACCTGCTCAAAGCCACCGGGGGCGATGTCAAACTGGAGGTGAGTACGAACCACCACACCAACTGGCTCGACTGCATCAAGAGCCGCAAGAACCCCATCTGCGATGTCGCCATCGGCCACCGCAGCGCCACGGTGTGTCACCTCGGCAACATCGCCATCCGCACGGGCCGCAAGATTCAGTGGGATCCCGTCAAGGAAACCATCGTCGGCGACGCCGAAGCCGCGAAGCTGCTGACCAAAGAGTATCGGTCACCGTGGAAGATTTAGGTATTTCTGAGCGGAGGACGTGAGTCCTCCGCGTGGATACAACCCTTCGACAGTGTTTCAGTTTGAAATGTCTCTGCGGCTTGCCGAGTCGCTGCCGCACTTACGCAACTACAACGTGCAGGTCCGCGAAATCGACAACGACATTGTCTTCCTGCACAAGATCGCTCCCGGCAATGCAGAACGCAGCTATGGCATCCATGTGGCCCGGCTTGCCGGCGTTCCGAAGCAGATCCTCGAACGGGCAACCGGGATACTGACGGAACTGGAAGCCCGGCATCAAC
>JANLRE010000445.1:0-1220 GCA_031368205.1 Fimbriiglobus sp.
AATAGCTCGTCAAGAACTCGAAAAACTGAAAACAGATGCGCCACCACCCTGGTCCAAACCCGTCACCGAACAAGCCGACAAACTCCAAGATGACATCGACAAAGCCGAAACCCGGCTGGTCGTGGACGAACTCGAAGCCGCGTTGCGAAGTGGTCGGTACGATGCCGCCCGGAAGTTCCTCGCCGGGTTTTCGCCCAAAGGCACGGACGCGATGGAGACGACCCGCATCTCGATCGTCAAAGCCCGAATCGACGCGATGCAGCCGAAATACGAAGACACCGTCCGGCTTTTGCGGCGGGTGATTGAGCGCGAAAGTGGGATGGCCACGATTCAAACGCACTCCGCCGCGTTTGGCGTAGTCGCAGGACTGTTTGCACCCCGTCCCAAATTGACGAAAGAAATGGCAACGTTGCTGGACGCGGGGTCCGTCATTCTCGACGAGCTTCACCCCGACACTGCGGGTCGGCTGGAACTCTTCCACGACCTCGCCAAGCAAAGTGAACAACAACGGGTTGACGGCAAAGAACCCAGTGAAAAGTCGGAGGCGCTGTTGGCTTACGCGATCTCCGGTTGGTTGAAGGGCAAGAACGGGGCGGACAAAAGTGTCGAATCCGCAATGCGTTGCTGGGCCACGCGGCAACTCGCAATCAACTACCTCCGCGAAGGGATCGGCAACAACCGCAAAATCTTGCTCGATGGTTATCGGAAAGAAACCACAACGCCACTGGCACCGGACGAACTGAGTCAGATTATCACACTGCTGCCGCCGACGCTGCCGATGGACTTGCAGAACCCAACCTGGAAGCCGATTTCAAAAGACCTGTGCAGTGGCGTGGATGGCGTTGTCCGGATGAACACGGGACCACTTCCCGAAACGGGGAAGGGTGTCGATTACTGCCTCCGACTACCGCCCGAGTACCATCATGGGCGATCGTACCCCGCGGTGCTGGCGCTACCGAGTTCCTTGTTAGGTGCCGAGCAAATGGTGGCCGGATTGGCCGAGCAAGCGGAACGAAATGGTTACATCATCATCAGCCCGGAGTGGACGAATCAGTTCAGCACGAAGGGGTACGACTTCAGCGGCAAAGACCATTATTACGCCCTCGCCGCGTTGCGTGATGCGTTACGGCGGTTCCAGATTGATCCGGATAAAGTCTTCCTGTTCGGGTTCAACGAAGGGGCCAACTTCGCACTCGATCTGGGGATGTCACACCCGGACC
>JANLRE010000448.1:0-1061 GCA_031368205.1 Fimbriiglobus sp.
GGTCGGACGGCTTCGTGAGTGGCACCATAGACGGCTTCGTAAACTTTCACGCCGTCGCCGACGTTGATCGCGGAGGTTGCGCTAATCCCACCGACTAACCCGGCGCCAAGGTCGCTGAGCAGATCGCCGTACAAGTTCCCGGCAGCTAGCACTTCAAACTGATGGGGCTTCGAGACGAGTTGCATACAGGTGTTGTCCACGATCATTTCTTTCGCGGCAATGTCTGGATAATCGGTCGCCACTCGGCGGAAACAATCGAGGTATAGTCCATCGGCCAGTTTCAAGATGTTGGCTTTGTGGATGCAGTGGATCGACTTCTTGCCGAGCCTTCGGGCGAGTTCAAAGGTGTAGCGGAAGAACCGCAGGCACGCGGTTTCGGTGACGATCTTGAAGCTTTGCACGACCCCCGGCACGATCTCGTGTTCGCTGGCCGTGTAGAGGTCTTCGGTAATCTCGCGGACGATGTGGAAGTTCACGCCAGTGAATCGGCTCGGCAGTCCGGCCAAATTGTGGACAGGGCGCACGGAGGCAAACAGCCCGAGCCGTTTCCGAAATTCGACGTTGTAGTTCGGCGGCACCGTCGGCCCGTGTGCGGTGGGCGTACCAGCCCCCAAGGGTTGATGCAACTTCGTCTTCAGGGCGATTCCAGCCTTGCGCACGGCGCTAATAGTCGTCTCGCGGATCGCGTCTTTTGATAACCCCGCGTCCAGCGCGGCCCGCCCCGCGAGATGCACGTCAAACTCGACAGCCACACCCGCCGCGTCCAGGAGTTGTCGGACTGATGCTTCTTGATCCAACCCCACGCCACCGCCTTGAATCAGAACGATTTTGTGCATGAGTCACCGAGTGTATTGAATGGACACATCACCCCACCACGTTCTTCACCAGTTCCGTCGTGATCGTCTCCGTGTTGCCATCGCCGCCCTAATCGCGTGTCAGGCCGATGCCCGCTTGTAACGTCGTCACGACGGACTGTTCAATACGTGCAGCCGCAGCGCGTTCCCCGACGTAATCGAGCATCATGGCCGCACTGCGCACGAGGGCGATGGGGTTGGCCAGGC
>JANLRE010000467.1:0-1122 GCA_031368205.1 Fimbriiglobus sp.
ACCGTGACCGCGTGGCGTTCGTAAAGCTCCGCAACTCGCGTCCGGGCGTCGTCGTTCAACGGTGAGGGGAGCATGGCCGTAATCTATGGCAACGGTGGAAACTCACCATCCAACCAGCGGCGAAAGTTCAGCGATTTCGCCACAAGTTGATACTTCGCCACCACGCCGGAAAAGTGCGAATCGACCCACCCGGCATCCGCCGCGGCCTGCCACGACGTTTCGGTTGGCATGTCAACCGACTTCAGCAAGACAAGCGGGCAGTTCGCCACACCGGCAGCATAGGCCGCGATCGAGTCCGTGGTGAGTCCCCAGGTGTGCGGCACGGCGGCAATTTGGGCTTCGTACAATTGCAGAAAAACGTCGCTATTCAACAACTGAACACGAGAACCCGCAGGGGTGTCCCACCATGCCAACTGATGGGGGGCAATCGGCAATCCCGTCCGTTCGCTCAAGATCATCGTGGCAAGTTGTGGCCTGTAGTGCGTACCGATGCGACCGCTCAAGCCCCAAGTTTTGCCACCGATCCAGTTCCCGAATGGCATCCACAAGCACGCCGCCGCCAGCCACGATCAGGATGCGCGATTCCTCCCGCGACGCCAACCACTTGTGAACCCCCGCGACCAGTTGCGGATGATCGTAAAGGCTACCGCCCAGCTTCACGATCAGCCGCGATTCGGTGTTCAATTCCGTTGCTCCGTCGCCAGCACTGCCAGGGCATACGCCGGCGCACACGTTGCCAATTCCGGCCCGAGGCGGTCGGTCAGCGAGATGAGGTCCGTCGTGTTCAAGTGAAACGACTGCATGACTTGATGGGCCAGAAATTCCCCGGAACCCGAGGTGATGACGACCCGATCCGTCCCGAGTGATTCGTGTTGCAACGACTTGATACGATTGAACTGCTGAAGGAAATGGTGTTGGATCAATTCCATCTGCGCCTTCAGAACCGCCTCCGCAAGTCGGTGGGTTGCGTCTGATGACGTGAGTTCAGGATCGCCGCAAAGCATCCGGCTGAGTCTGGCGTGCGCGTTCGCTTTGGTGGCAGGGCGACCATCAGCAGTATCGGTGTCGTCTAGGTCTTCTGGTATGTGTCCTAGAAGCAAGTACGCATCCAGTGTCGTGGCG
>JANLRE010000542.1:0-3005 GCA_031368205.1 Fimbriiglobus sp.
GCCAAATCGCGGCCTTTGGCACCGACCCGAACACGCTGTGGGTCATTCACAGCCAAGGCTCGAACGCGATGCGGTTGACCAAGTTGGATGTCGCCAGCGGCAAGGAAGAGACGATCGCCGAAGACGCCGAGTACGACATTAGCGGCGCGATGATTGATGACGTGAAACGCATTCCCCTCGCGGTTTCTTTCACGAAAGCCCGCCTCGAATGGAAGGTACTCGACGACTCCGTGAAAGCCGATTTCGAGGTGCTCGCCAAGGTCCGCCGGGGCGATTTCACCGTGAGCAGCAAGACGATCGACGACAAGAAATGGCTCGTCACCTACACCACCGACGACGGCCCGGTGACGTGGTACCTGTACGACCGCGCCGCGAAGAAAGCCGAGTTCCTGTTCAGCAACAGCCCGAAAATGGAAACGGCAAAGCTATCGCAAATTGAGCCGGTCGAATACCCGGCGAAAGACGGGTTGATGATTCGCGGTTACCTCACGAAGCCGATCGGCATTGAAGCGAAGAACCTGCCGACGGTGTTACTCGTTCACGGCGGACCGTGGGCGCGTGACAACTGGGGCTACAACCCGCAAGCCCAATGGCTGGCGAACCGGGGCTACGTGGTGCTACAAGTCAACTACCGAGGTAGCACCGGCTACGGCAAAAAGTTCCTAAACGCCGGGAACCGCGAGTGGGCCGGGAAGATGCACCAAGACCTGCTCGACGGCGTGGATTTCCTCACGGCAAAAGGCGTTTCCGACCCGAAGAAGATTGGCATCATGGGCGGCAGCTACGGCGGGTACGCCACGTTGGTCGGTCTCGCCTTCACGCCGGACGTGTTCGCTTGTGGCGTCGATATTGTCGGGCCGAGCAACATCATCACGCTGCTGAAGTCCGTGCCGCCGTACTGGGCACCGGCGAAAGCGATGTTCAACCAACGGGTCGGCGACATCGAAAAGGACAAGGACTTCCTCGAAGGCCGCTCCCCGCTCAACAAGGCCAACTACATCACCAAACCGTTGCTCATCGGGCAGGGTGCGAACGACCCGCGTGTCAAGCAAGCCGAGAGCGATCAGATCGTCGAAGCGATGCGGAAGAACGGCAAGGAAGTGGAATACGTCGTCTACCCCGACGAAGGCCACGGCTTCCAACGCCCCGAAAACCGCCTGCACTTCTTCGCCGTCACAGAGCAGTTCCTAGCCAAGCACCTCGGCGGTCGCGCCGAACCGCTAGGCGATGTCAAGGGGCACAGTGGCGTGATGAAGTAGTGGTGAGTGGAGAGTGGTGAGTGGATAGGAAGACCGAAGAGTGGTGGGTGGTCAGCGGTAGTAGGTAGAGGATAGTAAGAAAACCTTTCTTCAGTCTTCCTATCCACTATCCACTGACCACTCTCCACTACTGCTTGGCCGATTGCGGTGATTGTGCCTGTTGCAATCAACATGCGGAAGCTGTGAGCCATAGCCGGGGCGGGATTGTAAAATTTCCCTCAAGTCGTTTTGACCGCACATCTTTCCCAGCTTACCTTTTAACTCATCACGACGCACGTTGCCCGGTTTAACGGTGAATGCCATGTACAGCTTGATTCTCATGACTGCGATGTCTGCCGCCCCGGACACGACCGAGTTCAACGGGTTCTTCCGGGACTTGTTTAGCTTCCGTGGGGGCTGTCACGGTTCCTGCACCGGATGCTACGGCTCGTGTACGGGTCGCAGTTCCGGGGGCTACGGTAGCTGTACCGGAAGTTGCACGGGCAGTGGGTGTTACGGCAACGGTCGATTACGAGCGTTCAACAACAACGCCTGCTACGGTTCGTGTACGGGTCGCACGGCGGCGGGGGTGGGTTCGTGTACGGGGTACGCGGCGTCCTGCACCGGAACGCCGAGCTACTCCTGCCAAGGCTCCGCACCGATGTCCGGCATGTCCGGCATGTCCGACGGCTACGCCGTTCCCTCACCGGCGATGTCGCAATACCCGGTCATGGACGGCGGCTCTTGTCTCGGGGCGTCGGGTGGGTCCGGTATCCCGATGCCGGTCTACGGCCCCAGCTACGACAACGGCGGCTACATCCCCGCGACCCCGATGCCCGCCGTGCCGCAGTCCTACAACACCCCACCGGACTCTGTACCGGAACAGCGAAACTCATTGCGTGCCTTTCAGGGTCAGGCGAACCGCGCCACGGTCGTCGTCCGCCTGCCTGCGGATGCGCGACTGTTCGCCGAAAACCGGCCCCTGGCACTGACCTCTGCCGAACGGCAATTCGTGACCCCCCCGCTGCCGGAAGGCGAGTTCACTTACAACTTCCGGGCGGAGTACGTCCGCAACGGCGAAACCATCAGCCAGACGAAACGCATCAACGTCCGGTCCGGCAACACGTATCCCGTCGAGTTCAACGACCTGACCAACGCCAAGAACTCCGTGCCGCCGTCCGTGCTGCCCCCCGCCGTGACGGGTCCACAGCCCTACAGCACGGACTTTGCCGCGAAGCCCACCGCCAGTGTCAAGCCCTTGACAGTGCCCACGCCAACCGCGCCGACGGAGCGGGCTAAGATCACGGTGAAACTCCCCGCCGGTGCGACCCTCTTTGTCGATGGCAAAAAGAACGACCGCACCGAACTGGTCCGCGTGTTCAACACCCCGCCGTTGCCACCCGGTCAGGATTACGCCTACATCATGAAAGCCGAAATGGTGCGTGGAGGTCAGCCGGAATCGCAAACCATCAAAGTCACCTTCCGCGCCGGCGAGATCACCCCCGTCGATTTCACGAATTGGCCCACCAGCCCGCAAAGCCCACGGACGATCGTCCGTGGGCTTTGAGTGAGCCATCACTTGGCAGTTATTTCCCTGCTCCGGTGCCCTTCTTTTTCGGCTCGACGGTGAACTTGAAGTCGTTGGCCACTTCTTTGACTTCCACCGTCAGTTCGGACGTGTCGAAGCTGCGGTACTTCCGGTCGAGGGGGTACGGGGCTTCGCGCTCGGAGTCGATCATCTTCGGCTCGATCAGCACTTTGCAGGTG
>JANLRE010000564.1:0-2182 GCA_031368205.1 Fimbriiglobus sp.
GAAAACCTACCCCTTGGTCACCGGGCGTAGCAAGCGACAGGCGTACCGACCGAGGCGGTTGAGCAGGACGCGGTTGAGGTAGCCGGTTGTGGCTTTGGCGCCGACTTTGCCCAGGAACTTTCCGGCGATCCCGGAGCTAACGCCGACGCCCGCCATCTGGAAAGCGTGCTCGAACAGGTGTTCGGACTGGCCTTCGATGAGACCTTCCATGTCGTTGAGTTGCCCCGCGAGGTACGCATTGAAGAACACGCGGCTGAGCAACACGGCGGTGCCCGTGCGGCCCGTTTTCAGGTTGTAGATCGTACACAAATCGCTGAGCATGGCGAAGCTGAAGTACAGCGTGGAAAGGCTGTCCACCATGCTATTCGGCGAGGTCGCGGTCACGATCATCGCCCGGTTCGCCCAGTGTTTTACGCGGGCGTCGGCGATGTCGTCGAGGTGCGATTGGAAGTCGGTGCGGAAGCGATCGAACCAGATCGGCGACGAGGAAAACTTCGCCGGGTCACGCAGTTCCGTACTGACATGATTGAGTTGTTTGACGATCTCCGGCGTGAACCCGACTTTCAATAGCTTATGGCGTTGCTTGTCGGTTTCGATCGGGAACGTAACCAGGTAGTTCGTCAGCGTTTGGCGGGCTTCATCCACCTTTGCATTCACGAGCCAGCGCAACCGGGTGCGGGCTTGAAGTTCTTCGAGGCTATCCAATCGCAGTTGGCGGTTGCGACGGAGCCGAGCGTACAGCAGACCCAATCGCAACATCGCGTACAACACCGCAGACGACAACAGCCCCAACCCGGTGTAACCGGCGTACTGAATCATCGTCGGTTGCGTGGCAATGTTGGCCAGGATGCCAAGCACTTGCGAGTACAAGAACAGCCCCAACACCCCGATCGAGCCGACCAAAAACGCCGCCGCCAGCGGGTGTGCAAACCAACCCGCCCACCGCATGACCGCCGGATCGGACGCCAACAGTTCCTCCGCCTCGGCCAAATCCCGCCGCGCTTGCTCTTCGTCCGCATCACGCAGTAGCCGCCGATCATCGTCGCTGAGCGGCAGACTCGAAGCCGGGACTTGAATCGGTCGCCCCAATTCGTTCTCCCCCTCCCGCAACATCGGCTCCCGCACGGGGGATAGCGGCAACTCCGCTACCACCGCACCCGCCCGCCCCACACCACGCGGTAACCCAATCCGGTCGTCGTCATCCCAAGTTGGTGTCGCCATGATGTGTTCTCCAATATTGCGTGAGTATCCGTGGACCCAGTGTGATTCGTTGGAACCGAGTGCTGCTTTTCGTTGGAGAGATTGTACCCGATGGACAACGGTGTGAGTTGATCGAATCGCCGACACGCGAAACGGGGTTTGGGATTCACTACAAATTACCAAATTTCATTTGACAACCCCAGAAGCAGGCATTAGCGTCACACACTACAGGTTGGCCCAGCGTGTAAAAACACACCAACCCACCGAACGAGATGGGATTCTGTCTGTGTTGGACAGAACCCATTTAGTCTAATTGCTGTTAGGCAGCATTGACAAAGGAGTTCGACCGTGAGTCTTTACCCCCCCCCTCGCGCGCAGCAGGGATCTTCATCGGAGTGCTCTTCGCCCTCTCGATGATGCCTAGTGTCTCCCGCGCCGACTTTCTCGTCGGCAGCGACAGCACGAATCGAGTCCTGCGCTACAACGACACCGGGGCGTACCTCGGCGTCTTCGCCTCTGGTGGCGGGCTGGTTGCGCCCGTTGGCCTGTTGTACGGGCATGACGGCGACCTGTTGGTCGCCAGCAACACCACGCATCAGGTGCTCCGCTACGACGGGGTGACCGGCGCGTTTAAGAGTGTCTTCGCCTCTGGCGGCGGACTGCTCTCGCCCTCGGGCATGGCATTTGCTCCAAGCGGCGATTTAATCGTTGGTAGCTACTCCAACGACCGCGTACTCCGCTACGACGGAGTGACCGGCGCATTCAAGAGTGTCATCTCGGGCGGCGGGCTGGACAATCCGTACGACCTGGTCTTCGGCACGGGCGGCGATCTCTTCGTCTCCAGCCAACAGACGAGCCAGATCCTCCGCTACGACGGGGTGACCGGCGCATTCGAGGGCGTCTTCGCCTCCGTGGGGGGCCGTCCGCGCGGTCTCATTTTCGGGACCGACGGCGACTTGTTCGTCACGAGGGACTTGACGAA
>JANLRE010000596.1:0-11274 GCA_031368205.1 Fimbriiglobus sp.
AGGGGTTCCATCGTTCCTTGTGGCGCAAATGTAACCCCTTCGGGGTAAGATCCGTTTCCGGTCCGACCCAGGGTGCGCGACGAAACGCCACGACCCTGGGCTATTCGATTGAACCCCTTCAGGGTATTCCGAAAGCGCAACTCCAAAACTGGCGCGTCGGGCTAACAAATTCCGCTAGAATGATCGTGAAAATGCACTAACTTGGTCGTTATGTGCCGCAAAGAGCTTCAACAGTAAAGGACACCGTGAAACAGTTCAAAACCATTTCTCCGATTGGCGACGGGGACGTGAGTGCTGTGCCCGTCCGGGAAATTACCCCGGCGGTTCGGTTCTACACGCAGACACTCGGGTTCTCGCTAGTTACGGAAGACGAGCGGTCCGCCGTTCTGAAACGGGATGACGTTCAGATCGGGTTGGTCGCCCAGGCCGATCACGATTGGGCAACGGCGGGAGCGTTCTATATCGCCGTCGCGGATGTCGAAACCCTGCGCCGCGAATTCGAGGGCAACGGCGCCAAGTCGGGCGCGATCCACATCCAAGAACACGAAGGAAAGAAGTACCGCGTCTTCTTTCTCAGGGAATGCGACATGATGGAATCCCACGACGGCTACTGCTTCTGCTTCGGCCAGCCAGCGTAGAAAGCGCGCGATGGTCGGACTGAGCCGGGAGGGGCTATGAAGCGGTTCCGTCTAACTAAAGTTCGGCGGAGGGCGCACGGGTGACAGTCGCTGACCTGATCGTACTGCTCGGAGAGTTCCCGCCCGAACTGCCAATCTTCTTCAGCACCGATGATGCAGGCCGGGTCGCGGTCGCCCCGCAAGATGCGGTGATGAACCTTGTGCATCCGGGGATGGGCGAGGTGCTGCGTGAGGACGACCCGTCCCCGACCATACCGGACGGGTTCATCGATTCCGTCGTCGTATACCCCCGACGGATGAGGGATTACGGCGATCCAAGCGTTGCAGCAAATGACGGTGCGTGACTCGTTTCTGGGACCATTATGTCACGAGGTGCTGCTCGGATTAAGCATCATAAGGCACAAGTCCAGTTTCGTCGTTACCTCAATTTTCATCGCTCACCAGACTGGTGGGCGATTTTGTTTGGTGGGTGTTGCTGGAAAATTTCCCGCTACGGGTGGGGTGGGAGGCGTTTCTTCCAACAAGCGGACCGGAACCGGGCTAGCACATCGTAAGGAATTTCAGCATGATAAGCCCATCGCGGAGGATGATTCATGCCTGTGGATTTGAGCGTGTTACCCAAGGATTTACTCGCCCTGATTCGGCGGCACTGGGGGTTTTCGTCGTTGCGGCCACTGCAATCGCAGGCGGTCGCGGCGGTGTTGGCGAACCGGGATTCGCTGGTCGTGATGCCGACGGGTGGCGGGAAGTCGCTTTGTTACCAGGCCCCGGCAGTGTTGCGGACTGGGCGGAACGGGGTCACACTGGTGATCTCGCCGCTGATTGCGTTGATGAAAGATCAAGTGGATTCGCTGACGCGGATCGGGATTGAAGCGGTGCGATTTGATAGCACCCTCACCGCTGCGGAACGCAACACCAACGAAGCCGCCGTTCGCACCCGGACCGCCCCGCTGGTGTTCACCTCGCCGGAACGGTTAGCAACTCCTGGGTTCTCACGCTTCTTACTGGAGGCCGGTGGGGTGCGGACCGTGGCGATTGATGAAGCCCATTGCATCAGTCAATGGGGCCACGACTTTCGCCCAGAATACCGGCAACTCGGGCGGCTCCGCGAACTGTTTCCTGGCACGAACATCCACGCTTACACGGCCACTGCCACGCCCAAGGTGCGCGAGGACATTGTTCATCAACTCAACTTGCACGACCCCGAAATTCTCGTCGGCAACTTCGACCGGCCCAACCTCACGTTCCGCATTTTCCCTCGCCTGGATGTCATCAAACAGGTCCGCGAAATTCTCGATCGGCACGACGGTCACGCCGGGATCGTTTATTGTCTGCGCCGCAAAGATGTCGAAAGTGTGACCACCACGTTGTTGAGTGCGGGGTATCAGGCGGTCGGCTATCACGCCGGGATGGGACACGAAGAGCGGCGGCAGGCGCAGGAGATTTTTACCAACGCCGAAGCCCCGATCATCGTGGCCACCGTGGCGTTCGGCATGGGTATTGACCGCCCCGATGTTCGGTTCGTGATTCACATTGCGATGCCAAAATCCATCGAACATTACCAACAAGAAGCGGGTCGCGGCGGGCGGGACGGGCTGCCGGCGGAGTGCGTGTTGTTGTACTCCGGGGCGGATCGGATGATGATGCGCAACATCATCGAGAAGTCCGCTGCGGAAGCCGAAGGCGGGGTCGCACCCGACTACCTGCCGACGGCGTTTGCACACGTCGATGACATGGATCGGTACTGTCGCGGCGCGGTGTGTCGGCACCGGGCGCTGGTCAGTTACTTCGGGCAGGCGTTCGAGACGGCGAATTGCGGCGCGTGTGATTTGTGCCTGGGCGACACCCTGGAAGTACCGGACGCCACCGTGACGGCGCAAAAGATTTTGTCGTGCGTGGCGCGGGTGAAAGAGTCGTTCGGCGCGGGGCACGTCATCGCGGTGTTGCGGGGCGAGGACACGGACGCCGTGCGGCAACGCAAGCACCACGAGCTAAGCACTTACGGCTTGTTGAAAACCGTGGCGAAGCCGACCCTGCGGGACTGGATCTATCAAATGATCGGGCAAAACGTCCTCGCGCAAGTCGGCGAGGAGTACCCGCTGTTGAAGCTGAACAAGGCGTCGTGGGCGGTGCTACGCGGCGAGCAACAGGTGCGGTTGATTCAACTGAAGCGGGCGGAACCCACGTCGCGCCGTAGCGGTGGTAGTGGCAGTGGGAGTGCGAGACCAACGACGCCCCAAGCCCCGATTTCCACGACGCCGTTCGACCTGGGCCTGTTCGAGAAACTCCGATTGTTGCGCCGCCAACTCGCCGAAGCCGAGAAGGTTCCGGCCTACCGCATCTTCCCCGATAGCGTGCTGATTCTGTTCGCGTCCAGCCGTCCGAAATCACCGGAGGTGATGCGCCAAGTCACCGGCGTGGGCGACATCAAAATGAAAGCCTACGGCGAAGCGTTTCTGGCGGTTTTGAAGAGCCACGTTCCCGAGACCACGCTACAGACTTCTGCGCCGACACCGACGCGAACCAGCAGTAGCCCCGTGGCGTCTGCCGCCCGCAAGCTACAAGCGTTCAAACTGTTTCAAACGGGGTGCGTGATCGACGACGTGATGCACCAATTGCACGTGGCCCGATCGACGGCCGCCGACTACTTCACGAAATACATCGAGGAAGAACAGCCCGAAGACATTGCGACGTGGGTGCCGGACGACGTGTACCAAGAAGTCGCCGCCGCCGCCCAAGTCGTCGGCCGCGAGAAACTGAAGCCAATCTACGACGCCCTCGAAGGGCACGTTACGTATGACCACATCCGCTGGGTTCTCGTGCATCAAGACGTGCGGAAGAAGTGAGGGGGCGCAAGCCCACGAATCATTATCCGTGGGCTTTTGATTTACTTCTTCCGATTGTGTTTCGCTTCGTCTTGGATCATTGATTTGAGCGAGCGGATTTCCATCGTGGAACTGGCTTGCGGGGCCATCTCGCGGAGCTTCTTGCGGGCGCGGGAGAGCAACGAGCCGATCGTGTTGACGGGGATGTGCAGGTCCGTGCTGATCTCCTCGTAGGTGTGGCCTTCGAGGTAAAACAGCCGCACGACTTCGCGGTCTTGGCCGGATAACTTGCGCAGCAACCGCTCGACTTCTTCCAAGCTTTCCATGCCCTTTTGGGCAGCGGGGCTGTCATCTGGAATGTCATTCGTCGTGACAGACCCGGTGCGAATCTCATCTTTGACGGCTTGACGGCGGTTCAATTCGTGGACGCAAATTCGTCGCGCGATCACCGTGAGATAAGTTGCCAAACTCGAATGGCCTTTGAACTGCTTCAGCACCTTGTAATCATCCGCCACAAACTGCAACAGCACCTCTGCGGCAATGTCTTCGACATCCTCCGGGGAGATTCGCGCACTCCGTAAATGGGCCGTGGAGTGAATGACGTGATAAACCAGACTGAGGTAACGATCGACGAAATCGTTCCACGATCCTGGTTTTTTCGCCAGACAGTTCTGCCACAAATTCCGATCAAGTGCGGTGAGCGACACGGTGAAAAGCCCCTGATGTTGGGCAAACGATGGCGAAGCGTGCGATTTCCTAACAAATGTAATCTTACCCGGTGCCGCACCACCGGCCTAGTCTGGGCGCATCAACTCGGTCATTTCTCTTGCGTCGGGCGCCGGTCGTTCCGATGATGGCGGATGCAATCACCACTCCGGGAGACGTTATTATGCTAGACGGCATCCCTCGCCGCCAGTTTGTTCAACTGGGTGCTGGCGCACTTTTCACCACGGCCACAGGATTTGGAATGAACGCAGACGCTGCCACCGACACACCGAAAGTCCCCGAGCGAGATTACCCTGCACCGAAGTTCGTGCCCAAGTTCGCCAAGCCGATCCTCGACTTAACGCTTGCCCGCGACTTCGTGCTGTTCGCGCACTCCGACCTGGAGATGGTCAAAACGCTACACGCCAAAGAACCCACGTTGGTCACGGCGACCGTCGATTGGGGCGGCGGGGATTGGGAATCCGGCCTCGGTGGCGCGTCCCACTTGGGACGCCGCGACATCGCGGAGTACCTGTTGGCCAACGGCGCCCGCATCGACATCTTCGCCGCCGCGATGCTCGGGATGTTGGACGTGGTGAAGGGCCTGCTGACGGCCTACCCGAAGTTGATTGATACAAAAGGCCCGCACGGCATCCCACTACTGATGCACGCCAAAATGGGCGGCAAGGAAGCATTGCCGGTGTTCGAGTATCTCCAAACCCTGAAACCGATGGCAAAACCGGCGGACAAGAAACCGGAGTAGCGAATTTGGCCCCGGAAACTGAAACTGCGTAAGTGTGAGTGCCAACATTGTTGAACGACTGATGTTCTGAATGCTTGGTCTGGTTTTGTGCCCTGACGGGGCACCGGGTTGTAGCCACGGGTGGAGCGCGGCGGAACCCGTGGCCGCGAACAAAACCCAACAAGTCGCCCTGAAGGGGCGAAGGAATTCCGCTGCCCCTTCAGGGCAGTCGAGGCGTGGGGTTTCCGGTTCCACGGGTTGCGCAAAGCCTCCACCCGTGGCTACATCCCACGACCACTAACGTGGCCACCAAGCCAAGACACTTGTACTCCAAGTTTGCTAACACTCTCTCCGAGTATTCCCACTGAGGTTGACTCTTTATGTACCGCTCGATTCTTGCCTTGATGGTTGTGGTGTCGGCGACATCGGTCGTGACCGCACAAACGCCCACGTTCACGCGCACCGAGGACGTGATTTACGGCCGCAAGCACGGTGTTGCCCTGACGATGGACGTGTTCACGCCGAAGGAAAAGGCCAACGGCGCCGGCGTGATCTTCTGCGTCAGCGGCGGGTGGGTTTCCTCGCACGACTCCGTCAACGCGGTCTATTACGCCGAACTCCTGAAGCGGGGTTACGTCGTGTTCGCGGTCGTGCATGGCTCACAGCCGAAGTTCACGATCCCGGAAGTGTTGGAGGACATGCACCGGGCGGTGCGGTACATCCGCCACAACGCCGCGAAGTACAACGTCGATCCGGAACGACTGGGAATCAGCGGCGCGTCGGCGGGCGGGCATCTGTCGTTGATGCAAGGTAACGCCCCGAAAGCGGGCGACCCGAAGGCGAAAGACCCGGTCGATCGGCAGCCCTCGAAAGTGTGCGCGATTGCCTGCTTCTTCCCGCCCACCGATTTTTTGAACTACGGCAAGGAAGGCGTCATTGCGCTGGGGCGTGGGCCGCTCACCGGGTTCCGCCCGCCCTTCGATTTCCGCGAACGGGACGCCAAGACCAATTCCTGGGAAATCATCACGGACGAAGCGAAACGCACGGCGATCGGCAAAGAGATTTCCCCGGTCTACCACGTCTGTGCCACGTCCGCGCCGGCACTCATCATCCACGGCGACAAGGATAAGCTGGTGCCGATTCAACAAGCCGAACTGGTGGTCGCGGCGTACAAGAAAGTCGGCGTGCCGTGTGAATTGGTCACGAAGGTCGGCGGCGATCACGGCTGGGCGGGGATTGATAAAGACATCGCCCAGTTTGCGGACTGGTTCGACAAATACTTGCCCGCCAAGGCGCAGGCCACGGCCATCGAACACACCAAAGACGCGCCCGACGCCATCAAGAAAGCGCTCGCCGCCAAGACCGCCGTGCTGATTGACGTGCGCGAATTGAAGGAGTGGGATGCGGGCCACCTGCAAGACGCGGCATTACTGCCACTGAGCAAAATCAAAGCGGGCACCACTGCCGACGAGTTAGCCAAACTGATGCCGAAGGGCAAAGTGGTTTATCTGCACTGCCGTGCCGGTGGCCGCTGCGTCACGGCGGCGGAGATTTTGAGCAAGCAAGGCTACGACGTGCGACCGCTGAAGGACGGCTATGACGACTTGGTGAAGCTCGGTTTCCCGAAAACCGAAGAGAAGTAAACAAAAGGCAATTTTCACCACAGAGGGCACGGAGAACCACGGAGAAGAATTCAACAAGTATTGGATTTGCTCTGTGGTTCTCTGTGCCCTCTGTGGTGAATTCGGTCTTAGGAATTACCCCTGTAAGTGGGCTTCCAAGAACCACAGCGACTTGTCGAGTTGACGCGAGATGTTCGTGAACAGATCGGCGGTATCGGCGTCGTGAAGCTGGTTGGCTTTTTCGCACGCGGCGCGGGTTGATTTCGCCAGTTCCGCGTACCGCACGGCCAGTGCTTCGACGACGGCTTGCCCCATAAACGTGTTGCCGGGGAACTCCGTCAGGCGGGAGGTCGTGGCGGCCTGGCGGACAGTGCCGCTGACGCTTCCACCCAGTGCCGTGGCGCGTTCGGCGATGTCATCAATCGGGTCTTCGAGGTCTTCGGCGAGCTTGTCGAACAGTTCGTGCAGCGCGATGAACGTCGGCCCTTTCACGTTCCAGTGGGCGTGTTTTGTTTGGCTGTACAAGTCGATTGAATCGGCGAGTTGCTGGTTCAACAGCGCGACCAGCTTCGTGCGGGCGTCGGCGGGAAGGTCGTTCCGGGTCGGGAAATTCGTGGTACTCATCGCGGTCGATCCTTGGTGAAACGGTGTGGGCGACTCTTTATGATAGACTCCGCGTCAACCACCGCCACTTTTTCACCCGACTACTTCACCGCACGCCAGCGATTCCGGGATGCGGCTCATCAATTGAATTGGTCTCTCGAATCCCACCCCGTTGATGCACGCGGGCCGAACGACGAAGAGTTGACGATCGACGTGGCCGTCTCCGAGGGTGCCGATCCGTTAGCCACGTTGTTGGTCACCAGTGGAGTGCATGGGGCGGAAGGCAGCTTCGGGTCGGCGGTGCAATTGGCAATGTTACACGAATGGCGGAACACGGAAATTCCGATCCGGGTCGTCTTCGTTCATGCCGTCAACCCGTTCGGGTTTGCCCACCGGCGGCGGTTCGACGAACACAACGTGGACCTCAATCGCAACTTTCTCCTGGACGGCGAAGCGTTCACCGGCAGTCCGCCGATGTACGCCAAGCTCGATTCCATCTTGAACCCGAAGTCCCCACCCCGGTTCGATGCGTTCACGCTCCGGTCGTTGGCGTTCATCGCCCGATACGGCAGGACCGCGTTGAAGCAGGCGATTGCGGGCGGGCAGTACGACTTCCCAAAGGGGCTGTTCTTCGGCGGCCATGCACCGTCCCAAAGTCATCGCATATTGAAGGCCAATCTCGCACGGTGGCTGGGGGAATCGAAGTCGGTCATGCACCTCGACTACCACACCGGGCTGGGGGAATGGGGCACCTACAAGTTGCTGCTCGACGAACCGATCACGGACGAACTTCAAGTTCGTCTCAGGAACGTGTTCGGTTCCGAGTCGCTGGAATTAATGCATCAAGACGGCATCGCCTACGAAGCACGCGGCGGGTTCGGGATGTGGTGCCTGGAGCAAAACCGCCACCGCGACTACGTGTTCCTCTGCCCGGAGTTCGGCACCTACGACGGGATCACGATGCTGAAAGGACTGCGGGCCGAGAACCAATCGCACCACTGGTGTGACCCGACCGACCCGGCACGACAACAGACCGGCGCAAGGCTTAGCGAACTGTTCGTCCCCGCCGACGCCGGGTGGCGAACCAAAGTGTTACACGACGGCCAAGAACTAATCCGCCGCGCGGCGAGTGGATCGTGAAAAGTGGGTAGTGAGGAGTGGATAGTGGATAGAGAAGAGTAGCGGAACGATATTGGGGCTTGGACATGCTGAACGGAAGTTGGGGGCTGCGGTTTTTTGGTTCATCCAGTTTTTGGTGTTGTTACGACGGTGACCTGGGGTGTCGCTGCGCTCAACCCCAGGCTAATCGCTGGCATCCCTACCGGGATGCGTTGGCATGGGCGGGAACCCACTACCTGGGGTGTCGCTGCGCTCAACCCCAGGCTAATCGCTGGCATCCCTACCGGGATGCTTCGACCTGCTTGGTTTTTATCCCGAAGGGATTGCAGCCATTAGCCTGGGGTTGAGCGCAGCGACACCCCAGGTCACCGTCGCCACAATTTCACCGACTCCGGAGGAGTCGCAGCGATGCGACTCCTGTGTGACAAAAACCGTTCCGAATCACTCCGCGAATTCCATCAACAACCGCAACTTCCGATCAGCCTGGGGTCTGCCTCTTGATTTTGACACACCGTGGCGTGAAAACGTGTGGGTGACTTGACGGTGTCTCGACTCTCCACGAACTGAGGTGCATGATGAGTAACAACAGCACGAGGCGTGAGTTCGGAACGCAGGGCGTCGGAATGGTCGGGGTCGGGTTGGGTGCTCTTGCGACTGCTTCCGCAACACCAGCGATGGATGATAAGCCAGCGAAGCGAATTAAGGTCGGCGTGATCGGCTGTGGCAGCGTGGCGCGTGTGTACTTACCGCACCTTCGGGCGTGCCCGTTCGTGGAATTGGTGAGTGTCTGTGACATCATCCCGAAGCGGGCCGCAGAACGTGCGAACCTGTTCAAAGTTCCGAACCAGTACCCGCACATCGACCAAATGCTGGCCGGGGCGGATTTCGACCTGTTCGTGAACTTGACGGACATGCAACAGCACGAGCGGTTGAACCGTCTCGCCCTCCAGGCCGGCAAGCACGTCTGGAGCGAAAAACCGATTGCGAACACCCTGGCCGCCGGGCAGGAACTGCTCGACCTGGCCAAGAAAAAAGGGGTCCGCGTGTGGGGCGCGCCGACCGTGGTGAACAGCCCGCAGTTCGAGTTCATGGCCGCGACGCTGGCCGAGAAAAAGTTGGGCGTCGTGTCCGGTGCCCACGCCACTTACGGTTGGTCCGGGCCGAACTGGGCCGAGTTCTTTTACGCCGAGGGCGGGGGAAGTATGCCGGACTTGGGGGTCTACAACCTCACGTCGTTGACCGGGCTATTCGGACCGGCGAAGTCGGTCGTTGCCATGACCAGCGTGATAACACCACAGCGGGACATCGTCGGCAAAGGGAAAATCCAGGTGACAGCCGAGGACAACGCCATGCTGTTGCTCGAACATGCGGGTGGGCAGATTTCGCACATGCAGTGCGGGTTCAACTACTTCACTGGCCATGAACACGACGATGTCGGGCAAACGCTGCACACGATCGACATCACGGGCTTGGACGGCGTGATGAGCCTGGCCGGCTACGACTGGGCACCACACCACGTCGATCTGGCGACGCGAACGGCGACGACGGTGAAACGGTACGCAACAGACGCCAAGGGGTACAAGTGGGAGCAAGGCGCCAGTGTCGTCGCCGAGTGTTTGTCCACCGGGAAGGAGCCGCGGTTCACACCGGAACACGCTCTTCATGTCGTGGAGATTATGATCGCCGCCCGGTTGTCGCAGAAGGAAGGCCGCCGTATCGCGTTGACTTCCACCTTCAAGTTAAGGTAGTGATGAGCGGACAGTGGATAGTGGATGGAGAAGAGATTGTCTGCTTGGCTGCTCTTATCTGTCCACTACCCACTGTCCACTCACCACTTTCGACACGTCTTGTTGGAAGAAACGCCTCCTACCCCACCCCTAGGTGGAAATTTTCTAGCTAAGTTGATGCCGGGTCTGAAAAATACTCTGTCAGTTTGACGTGATGAGGTTTTGTAGGTCGTGGTCGAGGCTCTGCGAGGGCACCGACGTGGGACTTGGAATCGACAGGGGCCAGCTATTTTTGGGTGGAACCTTTGTGTCGGTGCCCTCGTCGCCAAGCCTCCTCGACCACGACCTACAAACTCGCCGTTATCCCAAGCGGCGGGCTAACACTACGGCGCCGATGGCGGGGTCGGGGACGAGTTGCGTAGCGCCGGGTTGCACGCCGTTGTGTTGAAGGGCGGCCAGGAAAAAGTTACGGTAGGTTTCGCTGCCGAGCATGACGCCACCGGCCAGGGCGAGTGGGATGCCAATGGCTTGTAAGCCGTTGTTCTTGACGGCGGATGCTGCGGTACAAGCGAGTTCCGTGGCTTCGTGTTGGACGATGCGGGATGCGACTTCATCGCCTTCGGTTGCGGCTTCTAACACGAGTGGGGCCATCCCCGCGATGGCGGCTCGGTCCCACGGCCCACGGTAGACGGCGGGGATCAAGTCGGGCGGGTTGGCCAGATTCATTCGCTTCAGAAATCGTTCTAGTAACACGGTACTCGGACCAATCTTGTCCGCCGATCGGCACGACGCCCGCAACGCCGTCAACGCGATCATGTAAGCACTGCCTTCGTCGCCGAGGGTGTAGCCCCAGCCGCCGCACCGCCCCACTTCGCCCGTCGGCTGTTTCACGAACGCAATCGACCCGGTGCCCGCGATGACGGCCAAGCCCCAGCCATCGGGCGTCCCGGCGGCCAGCAACAGCGTGGCGTCGTTGGCCACCAACACATGGTCGGCGAGTGCAACCCTGGCCGCCCAGCCGTGGATCACGTCCAGCCCTTCTTGCCGATCGACACCCGCTAGCCCGAGCGTCGCCCCGCCGACTTTCGCACGCGGCAAGTTCGCCGCCTGAAACGCCCGGTCGATCGACTCGTCCAGTGCCTTCAACCCGGTGGCCACGCCGACCGATTGAATGTTCGACGGCCCCGCCGTGCCCCGCCCGAGGACTTCGCCGGTGTCCCGCTTCGCCAGCGTTGCAATCGTGTTTGTGCCGCCGCCGTCAATGCCGATGACCAGTTCGGGGCGGGGCGGACG
>JANLRE010000634.1:0-2374 GCA_031368205.1 Fimbriiglobus sp.
CGCCGGTTTCGATCACCCGCAACAGGTTGGCTTGATGTTCCAGACAGAGTGTATCAATTTCATCCAGCAACAACGTCCCCTGCCCCGCCGCCGCGAACTTGCCGACCTTCGAGGAGTCCGCGCCCGTGAACGCCCCGCGGACATGGCCGAAGAATTCGCTCGCAATCAGGTTGCCGGATAGCGTGCCACATGAGACCACCAGGAACCGATTCGGCGCGCGGGCCGAACACTCGTGAATTAGCTTCGCCAAGTAGGTTTTGCCGGTGCCGGTTTCCCCCTCAATCAGCACGGTCACGTCGTGCGTCGCCGCAATGTCGAGTTGGTCCGTCATGTGGGAAAGCGACGGCGTGAGCGTGAGCAATTTGCGGCGAATGCGTTCGGACACGGTTTCGTTCGCGGGATCGACGAAGCCAACCCCTTGCGTGACGGCACGGCGAAGCCAGGCGTTCAATTCCCGCAACTCGTTCGACCACAAAAAAATGCCATCGACGTGGGAAACCAAGTTGTCAACACGCCGTGTCGCGGCGAACTCGTCCGACACCAGGACGGCGATTTTCACCGGGAGATTCTGCAGGCGCAGTTCCCGAACCGCGTTTTCAATCCGCCCCGGATCGTTGGCGTCCGTTACGAGAAATACCAAGACACCGTCGGTATCCCGGCTGACAAGGTTCGGCACGTCTTCGACCCGGACGACCGCCGCCGTCAGGAGGAAGGTTTTGTGCAAATGGGTTTGAACAATCTGGCTGAACCGATGGTCGATACCGACCAACAGCAAACGTCGGGCGAACGTCATGAACGGATCTCCGGGGTCGCGCGTGACACCGAATTCACGGCGTGCAAGCGCGGTGGGCGTGTAGCGGTACTTCGTTCTGACGGGAACTTAGGGTGCCATCCTGAAATTCAGGGCTGGCGTCAGCTTGATACGCAAACGGCAGGGGGTGCCGGTGGGGATGCGAATCAAACTTGAGGGACGGGTGAACACATCAATCCGGATGTCAACGACGTAACTCTTAGGACACACATTGCCAACTCCAGCAGGCAAAATCAGCCAATCCTACAAAATCGTTACATCCGCGATAACGATTAGAGACAGCTACTGAAAACAAGTTCCCGGAATTGACCGAATCTTGTCTGAATTGCATCAATCAGCGTGACTCGACTCGTTCGGTTATCGTCAAATCTCCACACCACAATCTGGTAACATTGGTGGCAGTAGTCGTGGTAATAATTCGGGCCGCTCGGGAACCTAATTTGTGAAAGGGCAGAGTTGACACTATGAACCGCCGGTTGGTGCAGGCTGTGTTGGATTTCGCGGGCAAGCCGCCAATCGGTACGGTTGGTGGCTTGGGCGACGAGGAGTTGTTGCGTCAATTCCTGGCAACCCGCGATCAAGGCGCCTTCGCGGAAATCGTCCGTAGGCACGGGCCGATGGTGTGGGCGGTGTGTCGGCAGTTGTTAGCGAATTACGCGGATGCCGAAGATGCGTTTCAGGCCACGTTCTTGGCGTTCGTGCAATCGGCGAAGGCGATTCGCAACACCGGCACCCTGGGGGCGTGGCTCCACGGCGTGGCGGTGCGAGTGGCCACCAAGTTGAAGCGGTCCGCCGTGCGGCGTAGGCAGCGTGAGGAGCGCGTCGCCACACCGGAAGCCACCCAGTCGCTGCCGGATTCTAAATGGAATGAGTTGCACGGCATCCTACACGACGAAGTGCAACGGTTGCCAGATGCGATGCGAACGGCCTTTGTGTTGTGCGAGTTGCAAGGCGTCCCGCCATCCGAGGCCGCCAAGCAACTTCACTGCAAACCCAGCACCCTAGCGGTACGCCTCTCGAAAGCCCGCCAACGGTTACTCGACCGACTGGCCCAGCGTGACATTGCCCCGGCGATCGCGGTCGGATTAGTCGCCATCGGCGCAACCAACAGCGGTGCGGTGATCCCAGCCCGACTGTTCGACATCCTGGCAAAATTCCCGGATGCCACCGCTAGCGAACTCCCCGCAACACTACTCGAACTGTCCCAAAAGGTAACACCCATGACAACCGGCCCCGCCAAACTGCTACTGGCCACGCTACTCGTCGTCAGCGGCTTCGGCTTGAGTGTCGGCATCGCGTCTTTCCCCAAAGTCGAGGCGCAGATACCGGACAAGAAAGCTCCGCACGCAACGCCCGCACCCAAAGTCACACCGCAAGCGGTCAGTCCGGTCATGAAAGAATCGGTTGTCAAAGGCACCGTGACGATGCCCGACGGGACACCGGCGAGCGGGGCGATTGTTTGGGCTGGACTATTCACGTTTGGACCGTCGGTTCACATCGAGACTACGGCGGACTCCGCAGGAAGATACGAACTGAAGCTCACAAAGGGCAAGTGGTTCGTGT
>JANLRE010000639.1:0-2586 GCA_031368205.1 Fimbriiglobus sp.
CAGAGAATTCACCCACGGTTGATCCTGCTCATAGCTATGATTCTTGCACAAGTGGGCGCTTGCTACACATTATTGCTGCTCGACGGCAATAACAGATTGTCGGCGTCGATACAGACCCTTTATTCCTGGTACACACTCGGCATCACTGGCGCAGCAATTTCCGCCTATCGCAGACGCTGTTCGTGATGCTGTCCATCACTTCTTCTTCTCGTCCTTCTTCGGTTCCTCTTTCTTCTTGGCGGCGACTACGGTGATGGTGACGGGCGGGGCGATGACGGCGATATCTTTGTCGCCGTACCTTGCGAAGCCACGAAAAATCACTTGGTTCGTGCCGAGGAGGGCGTTGGCGGCGAGGGTGAGTTCGAGTTCGGCCTCGTTGTTTCCGGAGGAGATCCGCTTCACCCGCGTGGTGACGTTCGCTGGCAAGACGAGCGAATGCACGTCAACGATCCCCCCCGTGAAATTCTTCGACCAGTTGGCGACGACTTTGCCTTTCAACGTGGTGCCTGGTGCGGCTTCGGGTGTGTCGAAAGTGACGGTCAACGTGAACGGCGGTTCGGGCGTGACGGCGACTGCCAGTTGGGTACTCAGTTCGGGCGGCGGGTTCGGCAGGCCGGCGAACGCGGCCTTTACGATCTCCGTGACTTGCCCGAAGTGGGCCACGTCCTTGCCGTCCACTTTCGCGGTTGCTTGTAGGGTGACGATGTGCGGGCCGGGTTTCGCGTCCGGTTTCGTCGTGACGACCATGTACAGCGGCGTGGCCGGGAGCGGGTTCGCCGTCGCTGGTACGGTGAGTTTTCCACTCAGCGATTCGCTGTCCACGGTCAGTTCAATCGGCACGTTGAAGCCGTTCAACTTCGTGATGCCCGTAATCGGCAACACCCCGACGCCGCCGACCGGGACATCAATTCGGTCGAGGCCCAACGTGACGGTGAAGTCCGGCGAAGCGGGTTGCACTTGGAGCCAATAGACTTCGCTCGGCCCCGCCAAGTAGTTCAAGTGCTCGCACGCGATGATGAAATCGCCGTCGGCGGGAGCGGTGAAATCGGCACGGGTGAGGGCTTGTTGCGGGTTTGATTTCGCCAGTTCCGCCCCCTTCGCATCCAGGATTCGCATCAGCACTTCGGTCGGGGCGTTCACGCCGTATGTCAACGCGGTAACGGTGAACTTCTCGCCCTTCTTCGCGGCGAAGCGGAAGTGGTCGAGGTCGTTTTTCTCCGTGAAGCGGGCGGAAATCCCGCACGGCACGGTGATCTTGTTGGCCGTGGCAATGTCGTTGTTCGGCTCTTGTTCGGTCAGTTGCGGCACGTTGCTAACCAGCACCGGGACCGGCCAACCGGCGAGTCCATCGCTGGCCTTGGGCGTGGCATAGAGCGTCGTGATGGCGGGGTCTTTCGGTGCCGTCAGGCTCACGGAATTTAACCCCTTGGCGTTCGGCCCGCTGAAGTTGATCTCGGCTTTTTTGCCCCGTTCGATGGCGAGTGGGAATGCGGTCGTCACACCGGGGAAGTTGCCGATGCGTAGCCGATAAACGAAATCTGCCCCGCCTCGGTACGTGGTATCTCGGAGTTCGACAATCAATTCGCCGGACTGTTTCGGGGTGTAGGTGATTCGCGCATCGGACTGCAAACCGGGCGTGTCGTCTGCGTAAATCCCCGCGAGTTCCTTGCCGGTGGCGTCGTACAGCAACAACACCGGATCCATCGGCGACCCGAGCCGGCGGCCAAGCACTTCGAGGGTCACGGGCACGCCGGATTGCACCGGGAAGCGGAAAAAGTCCGACGCTTCCACGTCTGCTTTGCCGACCACGATACACGGGTTCGGTACGGTCTGTGGCGTAGATTTGATGCGGTTTTTGTCGGTTTCCGCCACTTGAGGAAGGTCATCCACGCAGAGCGGTTTGGTGTTCGAGATGTTAGTTTTCGTGGCCACACGGTAGGTGTGCAGTCCGATTGGCGTGTCGCCGGGCACGTCGATTTTCACGGTCAATTTCGTGGCGTCTTTTTGCCCGTCGGGGATGGTCGTCTTCGCCGGGAAGCTGGTCCAAATCCCGGTCACGTCCGTCAAGTTCGTGCCGGTCAAAATCAGTTCCGTTGTCGTGCCGGGTTTGATACCCAAGTTCGCAGCCGTTGTCAGGGTGGGGTATGTTGCGGCAATGTTCGGCGGCGGTGCGTCTTTGGTGACGGCTTTCTTGTCTTGTGCCGGAATCAGCGGGAGGGGCAACAGCGACATGGCAAGCGCGGAGAGGGAAAACAACAGCACCGCGAGCAAGCGTGACCGATACGTCATGACGCAACCTCAAGCGAAGGGGAATCCGGCAGGATGCAGAGATGATACCGACTCATGGCGGAGTTAGCACGTACCCAAACTCAACTACTATTCTGGTCCGGGTTTTAAGGCCGTTCGATTTACCGCTTCGCGGTAACGAAGGGCGGAATCGTATTCCCAATATGCACCGTGTACCCTTGGGCTGTTGGCTGCAACCACTTCGCGGAAAGGTCGTGTCGATGAAGGTGGCCCAACTATTCCAGCCGAAACAGCTTTTTCAGCGATTCGAGGAGCGTGCCGCTTTGGCCTTCGCGGCTG
>JANLRE010000676.1:0-2542 GCA_031368205.1 Fimbriiglobus sp.
TAGTTGGTTTTCAATGAAAGACTCTTCGGGCATCGGATACGTGAGTTTTTGTATGTCGCAAATCCTGAAATTAAGCTCAAATTCGCTCCCCGCAAGTTTTTAACTACACCCATCTTGACACCGCCCCTCTAGTTCAGAGTCTCGGAATTGCTTGGTACTAAATAGGAAGTCGGAATCAAGCACTCCGGCCCCTCGTTCGTGGCCGTGTTCACCCGTGTTGATACTGGGAAGGCGGTCATCAATTCCGCCGGGTACGGGCGGAGCAACTCCCGCAGCGACTTTTCCGGCGTGTCCACCGCTAACCACGCTTCGTAAGCCTCTGGTGGCAAGATCACTGGCATCCGGTCGTGGTACTGGCCGACTAAATCATTTGCCTCCGTCGTGATGTGGCAACACGTGACCTGCTTGTGCGTCCCGTCCGTCCACACGTCCCACATCCCGGCGAACGCGAACGCGGAGTCGTCGAACATGCGGAAGTGAACCGGCTGTTTCACCTTCCCCACCTTTCGCCATTCGTAGAACCCGTCCGCCGGAATCAGGCACCGTTGTTCACGGAAGGCTTCGCGGAAGGTCGGCTTCCCTAAACTATCGGCGCGGGCGTTGATCGGGCGCGGGCCGGATTGCGGGGTGTCCGCCCATCGGGGGACCAATCCCCATTTCAGCATGGCCATGCCGCGCCTGACCCCGTCTGGCTTGAGGGCGATCACGGGGATGAGTTGACCCGGTGCGATGTTGTAGCGCGGTGCCAGGATTTCCGGTGGTTCGGCCAACTGGAACAAGTCGGCAATGACTTTGACGGGCTTCGACAACGTGAACCGGCCACACATCGGACACCTCAACCAGAGTATCGGCACCCGCTAGGGTCTCAGATGACTTGATCGACCAAAACCGGCATCGTCGGGGATTGTTCGGTCATGTTGCGGAAGTAGTTGGTGGAAGGGGCGGTCAGCATGTACACCACCGGCCCGCTTCGTGATCCAATGACAATGCCGCGAATGCCCCGCGCGATGAGGAACCACATCCCCCGATGATGGCCGAACGCCGCCGGGATGACAACGGCTTCCGGTTTCGCACCCGCGAGCAGGCCGCTTTCGACGTGTTCCAGCGGCACCCACCCGCCATACGGCAACGGGCTTCTGCGGGTGTGACAACCCCACGGAATAATCTCTAGCCGTCCGTGCAGTCGAACGGGTAACAGCGTCGGTTGGTGCCACCAGTGGAACTGGACTTCCGGCAGCCCGGTCCGGTCGTACACCCTCTCCCGCAATCGGTGTTTCTCGACCACCGGGAGGGGGAAATCTTCGATCGGAAGGGTGCTGCGCATGATCCACCCGAAGATTAGCAACTAACCTTGCCGCGCAAGTCACACACTTAGTGCATGTTGGCCGGGTCAAGTCCCCCCTTCGCACTGTGAAAAATAGCTCAATCACGCATTTTACTACCGATACGTTTGAGGCCAGCTTGCGGAAGCGGGAACTTGGGATTCAGTTCAACCGACTTCTTGAAATAAGCGGTTGCTCGTTCCCAGTCTTCCAACTCTTCGTAAACTTGTCCAAGACAGAATTGGGAGAGGGCGTCAGCCGAGTCCAGGCTAGCTGCCTTCTCATACGCGAGGATTGCCGCCCGGCGTTTCCCGTGTTCGTCCTGTTTGTCTTTCGGGTCAGTCTGTGCGAGCAGGGCGTTGCCCAGGTGAATGTGCAGGAGGGCCACGTCTGGTTGAAGACGAGTGGCGTGTCGGAACGCCACTTCGGCACCCCGTGAATCTGACTCCGAAGTTAAAGCAAGACCAAGGTTATCCCAAGCGACCGCGTTCTTCGGCCGCAAGGTGACAGCGGCTTGAGACCATCGTACTCTCCCGCTACCCTTGCCCGCCCCATCGCTTGGCGGCGGGGAAGATAATTCAAACAAGATTGGGAAACTATCAGGCTGGCGGCTGTGAGAAGCCATGAGAATGGCTTCTCGCCTCACATCCGACGCGGTCACGTTGCAAAGGACGACGACGAATCGGTCGAACTGTTCGAGCGCGCGAGGGTCTGCCGTCAACGTGGCGAGTCTGGCCTTATCCCCCCGTTGCACGGCGTCACGAACGGCATTTCGGAACGGATCTGGATCGACCACACTTAGGATTTCTGCGAGTCCCTTCGACTTGTCCCACGTCAGCCACTGATCGAGGCCGCGGAGGGCACGCTCGCGAACCCGCGAGGAGAACACAAGGCGAGCGGCATCTGACGCCATAATCTTCCCCGGCTCGACCCCAAATCGGGCGAAGGCCAGTGGCCACTCGCGTGCCGCACCTGGGCCGTTTCGGTACTTCCCCTCCACGACGGACCAGAGCATTTCGTCGATACGGTCGAGGTCGCGTAGGAGTGTAACGTCGGTACGGCACCGCTCGTACCGGGCGATGAAGTCCTCCCCACCAGGGTCGCCAATCCTGCTGTCAACATGGACTAAGGCGAGCAACGCGAGCCGCGTGTCTTCTTGGTCAAGGGCCTGCTCACAGCGGGATAACACATCCTCGATCACGGCACGATTGCCGGTGGCC
>JANLRE010000680.1:0-1236 GCA_031368205.1 Fimbriiglobus sp.
ATGCCCTGGGAACGAGTGAAGGGACGGGTATGCGTGTGGCCATCGTCGGGATAGAACGATCGAGACAGGTCGGAGAACCCAATCGTCGCCCGGTCCCCAGGGCATGGCCCTGGGCTGACAGAACGTCCCTTTCAGGGCCGAAAACCGTGAGAAGTCGTGTGCCAGATCTGACCCACCTTAGTCACGCCGCCATGCGCTGCGGCTTCGCCTGCACTGCGCCGATTTCTTTTAGCTTGCTACGCAAGTGTTCGAGGGCTTTTTCCAGCACGGGGTCTTTGTAGGCGGGCTTGGGTTTGTCGTCGGGTTTGGGGGCGGGGGCGTCCTTCACCAGGCCGGGTTTGCCGCGAATGATGTCGAGGTCGCGGATGTGTTGGAAGTACTCCTGGCGCTGCGTGTCCGTCAGTTTCACGTCGAAGCCGGCGTCTGGTTTGACGCCCCATTCGTCGGCCTCTTTGGAATCCGGCCAGCGGTGGATGTTCTTGCCTTGGGGCGTCAGCCAGACTTCGGTGGTCAGCTTCACGGCGGACTTGCCTTGATTCAAGTTGAACACTTTTTGCACGCTGCCTTTGCCGTAACTGCGCTCGCCGATGATCGTGGCCCGGTGGTTGTCTTGTAGCGCCGCCGCGACGATTTCACTAGCGCTGGCACTGGAGCGATTCACCAGCACGGCCATCGGACGCTGGGCCGCCGGTTCAAAGATGGTGCCGTCGGGCTTGGCAGATGAAGCTCTCGTACAGGATGCCTAGCACGAGGTAGATCACGAACACTGAGAGCAGCAGAAGGATGCCCATTCCCTCCAGTGACGCCTGGAATGCCTGGGCCGTGCCGCCGAAGGACGCGTTGATCGTCGCCGGCACCTGCAACTTGGCAATTTCCTTGTTGACCTCTTCGATCGCTTCCGACAAGGATACCCCCGGTCGCAGGTCGAACGAGAATGTCACCGAAGGCAGCTGCCCTTGGTGGGTCACTGCGAGGGGTCCCACGTTGTAGGTAAGCCTAGCAAGGGAATTGAGCGGCACCAGCGCGCCCGAGTTCGCCCGGACGTAGAGGAGTCCGAGCGCCGACGGGTCTGTCTGGTAGCGCGGCTCCAGCTCAAGGATCACCCAGTACTGGTTCGTCGCTGTGTAGATCGTCGAAACCTGCGAGGCGCCGAATGCAAAATTCAGGGTGCTCTCGATCTGCTGCACAGATACGCCCATTGCAGCCGCTTTCTCGCGGTCGATGTTGACGTTGACC
>JANLRE010000814.1:0-3232 GCA_031368205.1 Fimbriiglobus sp.
GAACAACCCCGGTGGGGTTGAAAACGAAGAATTCAAGAAAACTCCCATCAACAAATGTCACACTCTCCACTCGCACACTCTCTACACTCACACTTCCCGCCCTCCCGCTCCCCGCACCCGCTTTGTATCCTGATTGATGTCGCTGATTCCCTTTCCCGCACCGGAGACGCCGACCGATGAACGCAGTTTTGCGCGAATACCTCGCCAAGGGCGTGTTTCTCGGACTGTGGGCGTACCTCGCGCTCATTCAGCCCGATTCGGCGCCGTTCACGCGCATCGTGATCTGGGGCGTGGTCGGGTTTGTGTTGGGGTACGTCGCCGGGTTCACGCAACAAATTATGCGCGGCTACAAGCCGACGGCGAACCTGCCCGGCTTCCTGTTGCTCGTGCTTTTGGATAGTCCGTACTTCATTTACGTCGGGCTGATCGGTGGCATCGGGTTGGGCATCGGGCTGGAAACGGACCCGCCGGCCGGCCGCGCGTGGCTGGGGTATTGCGGCTTGGGTGGGGCACTGTTGGGGTTCGGGCTGTTTCAACTGCGCCAAGTCCGCGACTGGTTCTGGCGCTTCGGGTTGGGCATCGTCGTCGGTGGGATTCTAACGTACCTCGTGATTCAAAACATCGGCCTGGTGCCAGCGCCCGACGGCAATTTGGACCAGCGTCGGTTCGGCATTTACCTACTCATCGGCTTGCCGTTCTTTTACTTGTTGACGTTCTGTGGCGAAGCGGAGGAATCCGAAGTCGAGATCGCCGCCATCTGCGCAGCCGGTGGCATCGGGTTGTTCTCGCTCAAGCTCGAATCGGGTTTACCGGACTATGGCGACAAGATCATTTTCCTCGTGCCACTACTCGCCTACTTCGTTTACAGCACGAAGTGGTTGCCGGGTTTGCGGATCTTCAAGCACAACCTGCGTGGTTACGGTTACCTATCGTTGAAACGCTACCGCGAATCCTTGCTCTGCTTTTCGCGCGCCTTGCAACTGGACCGGCGCAACAAACTCGCTGCGGACGGCCTCTGGCAACTGATGCGGAAAGTCGATGTGTCGAAGCTCGACGACGACACGACGAAACTCCTGCCGGTCGAATTCTGCCTGAGCATGGCCAGCGACGCGCTTATCGGCGGTCGCGCGCCGACGGATGCCGAACGGGATGAAGCGGTGCGGATGCTCGACGTGGTCCAGAAGCAACGCCCCGCCGCTCAACCCCGGATCGACTACCTGCGTGCCATCGCCCAAACCCACGCCAAGGACTTCGACGGCGCAGCAGAATCGCTATCACGGCTTCTCGACCCCGAAACGAATTACAGCGGTGATGCCCGCAAGTCGGTGCTATTCGCCGCGTGGGATTTGGCGTTGCGATTGCACCCGGAACTGGTGAAACGGCTCGGTGTACAAGAACTCGCCAAGCCCGGTCGCCGCATCGAAGCCATCGGCGCAGTTGAACGGCAACTCGCGCAGCAGCCCGACGACGCCGTTGCGCTGGAACTGAAAGGCGAACTCTATTCCAAGCTGACCGAAGCGGAGTTCATCGGCGCATCGGCTACCACGTCGCCGACGGATTTCAACTACGAGTACGTCGAACAACTCGGCCTCGCGCTCGTCGGTGAAAGTGACGTTGTGCAAGTCGATCGCGGCATGGCCTACCTGCGCATCGCCGCGCGGGGGCTACAGCCTCGTGGCCCGATGATCTTCAAGCAACTTGCGGACATGGCCACGAAACTCGGGCGGACCGAAGAAGCGACGGGTTACTTCGGTCAGATCAAACGGGTCGGCATCCAAGTCGGCCCGACGAAACTGCCCGCCGATCAACACGTGCTTTACGTCGCCACGTTGAAGAAGCTTTCCGACGATGCCGTGGTGCGGCAGGACTACGCCAGTGCCATCGAAGACATGCGGTTGTACGTCGAAGCAGGCAAGGAGGACGCGAACACGTTGCGGCACCTCGCCGAACTGTACGCCAAACACGGCGACCCGCTGAACGCCCTGCTCATCGCCGAACGCGGCCTGCTGTACGCCAAGACCGACGCGGATTTGCTGCAAAAGAAGGACAGTTACTACTTCTCCGTGGACATCGACCGGGTGCGGGCCGTCAAAGACAAAGTGGCGCCGTGGTTCGATGTGGATTACTGCATCCGCAAATCGCGGGCGGTGTGCGACCAGAAAGAACTCGATCTCGACACCCTCGAATGGGGCCTGCATCTCGCACGACTGGCCCGTGTCATCAAACCCGACAGCCACGCCGCGATGCTGGCCGAAGCCCGTCTGTTGTTACGCAAAGGGGAGCGTGACAACGGGTTGTCACTGCTGGAAGACATCCGCGAACAAAAGCGCGGCAGCGGCGACGAGGAAGACGCTTGGTTCATCGCCACGCGGATTCTCGGCGAAATGTACCTGGACGAACTCGACCGCCCCGACTTGGCCATCCCCTGCTTCAGCGACTACCGCGAGTACCAACGCAGCGGCGCCGATACCCTCTACCAACTCGGCCGCGCCCACGAAGCCAACAAGAACATCCCCGCCGCCATCAAGTCCTACGAACTCGTCACCGCCTACCAAAGCCACCCCCGGTTTCACGACGCCACCGAAGCGGTGCGACGACTGAAGGGGTGAAAGGGTGAACAAAATCCAACCGATTCGCCCGCGTCGTCGAGGCCCTGGCCCACGGGTCCGGGACGCCACTGCCCCAACTCGTTCCCAAGCCGGCCCGGATGATTTCTTGATGTCTGCTAAACCCCACTCACAAAACCTACCACGAACCCCCTCAGCCACGGCTTCGCCACAAGTACCACGTTGCGATGGAGCGGTACGGCTGCCAGGGGGCGGCTAACGCGATGAGGTCTTTGGCGGTGGGAAGTTCTTCGAGTTGGTACACGTCCTTGACGGCGGCGCGGAGGCCGAGGTCACCGACGGGGAGAACGTCGGGACGGCAAAGGGAGAAGATTAGCAGCATATCGACGGTCCACGGGCCGATGCCGAACAGCGGGAGTAACATTTCACGGACCGTGTCGCTGTCGGCGCTAAGTAACTTCTTGCCGTAGCCGCGATTCGTTTGAAAGTGCTGAGCAAGCCCGGTGATCGTCCGTTGCTTCGCACCAGAAATACCGCACTCCTTGAACTCTTCAACGGTCAATTGCAACACGCGGGCCGGGGTGATTTTATTCTTCACCTTCGTCCGAAACTTCGCGGTGATGGATTGCGCGGCCTTCACGGAGATGAGTTGCGCGATCACCGCC
>JANLRE010000844.1:0-4022 GCA_031368205.1 Fimbriiglobus sp.
GAGTTTGTTGTCTTCAATCGTGTCGTAGTCGGTCAGTTCGATGACGGCGATGGAAGAGGCGGCCCACTTGTCGCCGGGGCGGACGGGCTTGGCGGGCAACAATCCCGGCACGAGCGCGAGCGAAAAAATATCTGCCCGCACCACGTCGATTTCGTTCCAGGTGAGCGCGCCGTCCGGGGAGAACGGGACTTTCTTGCCTTTTTCCGACCGCAAAACGACCATCCGGCGAACGGCGGCGCGAACCTCGGCCTTCTGTTCGTGGTCCCCAATTCGTCGGCTGAAGTCAATTTGTCGATAGACCCGAATCGCGCGGGCGTTGCGATTCTCATCCGTGGGCAGCACTTTCTCGTCGTATACGAGACTGCTCCGTCCGACGAAGTCCAGAACTTGCGGTAGCTTGCCTTTTTCCTGGGGAACCGCCAAACGACCAGTCAAGCTAGTTTGAAGATCAACCCGATACGGATCGGAACTGTCGAACTTCTCCACTAGCGAGGCGGAATCTTGTGCCACGGCAACTTGGGCAACAGCGATCGGTGCCAAAATGACAGCGGTTGTGCATGTGAGGAAAAATTGTAACCGATTGCATCGCATGGGGTTCGTTCCGTTCCGTCAAAGCACGCCGACGCAGTCGATTCCAGTGCAAACTGCAAATGACAGTCGGAACCATCAGACAGAACAATATTAACCGCTGTCCCGGTGAACGGCGGCGCAAACTTGAGGGAATTTTGCGTCCTGGTGTCAGATGGCGTAAGCAACGAAGGTCGGGATGGTTAGGACGATGAGTTGGATGATCCGGCCCGACCTCTACGGAAGCTACGCCGATTGCAAAATTGAACACTGGACCTGTAAATGTGACCATTCCTGGAGGGCTGTCATGCAATTTCGCCAAAAACTATGTGTCGCACGGAAAGAGATTGACCGGCAATCTGGTGTAGTTACCCACCAACCCGCGATAAACACTACAAAACGACGAAATGTCACTGCGACAAAATCATTTGGCACAAGGCGTGCTGTAGTTAAATTCGAGTATCACGACTCGATCCCAACCGACCTCAAATTCACCAAGAATGCAATTCGGACCATCCGATCTTGGGGCGTCACGGATCGACCCAAACAGGCACACGTACTACCCGAAACGACGATTCCGAAAAGAGCTAAAGTTTTGTAACGGATCGGCGAACAAGGTAAGGAACTACGCGATCAACTGTATCAACTAATAGATACCAATCGAAACACGAGACTGGAAATAGCGAACGGCACGAAAAACACGAAGAACACAAGGGGGCCTAAGAGACCCCACAGTCGGCGGAGCCGAGGAGACAACCGTGAGCGACTTCAAACATCATACGCTGCGTGAGTTGACAGACCAACAAGTTCGGTTTGCGACGACCGCCCGCCGGCAAGAGCAGGTCGCCAAAGCCGAAAAACTTCTGCTCGAAATTGAGGCAGAACGCCTCTACCCGTACCCGTTCGTCTGCTTCCGGTTAACGGATTTCCGCCCGGACGATTACACAGACCTACTGATTAGCGGTCACGAACTGAAACATGATCTCGGCTTGTTCATTCATCGCGTTGAGCGGTCCTTACCGCCGCTCCCGATTGAATTGGCCGCCGAACCGATGCTGACCTTGGAAGACGTGAGCAAGCAGTTTAACGTTTCCACGAAGACCGTCAGCCGGTGGCGGATGCTCGGGCTGGTCGCCCGGCACGTGATCCGCGAAGGCCGCACCCAACTGGGCTTTCCGCAATCGTCGGTCGCTGGTTTTGCCCAGGCTCACCGGAGCCAGGTCGAACGGGGCGCCCGGTTCAGCCACCTGTCGGACAAGGAAAAAGATGCCATCGTTCTGAGTGCCCGCCAGATGGCCTCAAGCGGTGGCAACTTGACGGAAGTGAGTAAGTCGATTGCCGACAAGCTGGGCCGAAGTGCCGAAGCGGTCCGGTACACCATCAAAAACTTCGACCGGTCGCACCCCGACAACGCGGTGTTCCCGAGCAACAACGGGCCGCTGGATGCGGCGTCCAAGATGCAGATTTTCACAGCCTTCCAGGAGGGCAAACCTGTGCAACTCATAGCCAAACGATACGGCCGGACCCCGTCGAGCATGTACCGCGTCATCAACGAGGTGCGGGCGGAACGACTCGTGCAAACGCCGGTCGATTACATGTATAGCCCGGAGTTCGACGAAGCTGAGAAGACCGCCCTCATTCTCGGCGAGATGCCGAACGAAGCGGACTTCTTCGAGAAAGTCACGAGTATGCGCCCGCCGAAAGATGTCGAGGCGCATATGGCTTATCTCTACGAACGCCCGTTGCTGAGCCGCGAACAGGAAGCGCACTTGTTCCGCAAGATGAACTACCTGAAGCACAAACTGAACCAGTTGAAGCAGAGCATCGACCCGAGCCGTGCCCGCGTGCAAGACCTGCAAGCGATCGACGATTCCACCACGCAAATCAAGGGCGTGCGGGATCTGCTGATCGAGTGCAACCAACGCCTCGTGCACAACCTCGCCACGAAGCACTTGCAACCGGGGCAGAACCTGGACGAACTGAAGTCCGACGCCAACATCTCCGTGATGCGGGCCGTGGAAAAGTTCGACTACAGCCGGGGCAATAAGTTCAGTACGTATGCGACGTGGGCGATCATGAAGAACTTCGCCCGCAGCATCCCCGACGAAAACACTCACAAGCAACGGTACATGACCGGCACGGACGAGGTCTTCGAGCAAAAGGCCGACATCCGCACCGACGAGCAAGAAGTTCTCGCCGCCGCCAACCAAGCCCGCGAGCGAGTGAACCGCTTGTTGCAGTACCTTGACCCGCGCACCCGCGAGGTCATCAAGATGCGCACCGGCCTCGACGGCAACGCCGAAATGACCCTGGAGCAAATCGGCCAGCACTTCGGCATCACGAAGGAGCGGGTCCGCCAAATCAACGTCCGCGGAATGAAGCAACTCCGCGAGCGCGCCGCCGAAGAAAACGTCGATCTGCCGTGATCGACGCCGAAGTGAAAACGCCAGTGGCCCGCGTGTGCAAACACGCGGGCCACTGGCGTTTAATGTGCGCCGTTAGTTGCATTCAGCTGGCGTATATTCGAGGCGATCGTGATACTCTGTTGACAACGGACAAGTTTGTCCCGTGATTGAATCCGACGATTGCCTCATAGAAGTTTCAGAAAGGGGTACTCGATGTTCCGCTATAGTGTTTTCACGCTGATGATTTTGCTGGTCGGGTTTGCGGCTATCGCCGCTGATCCTCAACCTGATCTGACAAAACTCAGCAATCGGGAGTTGATTGAGCAATATCAATCGACGACGCGAGAGTTAATTACAAGTGGTCGTTACGGTTCATTGATTTTTCTTTTTGCTAAGTATACTGAGCGAGATGAGGTCGTTCGTCGTGGTCGTGGTATTGTTCCTGAATTCCTGACATTGTTACGGACCGAGGCACGGGCGGAGACCCAGACAGTTAACGGGTTTAACTCGTTTGGCCGAGACATGACTGATGTTCTCGCAAAAATTGGTGACCCTCGCGCCGTCCCGGATTTGATGGAGTTACTGGAACGCAAGGATGAAAAAATACATCCTTCCTATCGTCACAACGCCCTCAGTTGCATTGAGGAAATTACGTTTTGCACAATGCGAACCTTTGATCGCGGATATCACCTCGCAACATTGACCGTCCCGCACGAAAACGCAATCCAAGAAACGCAGTTCCGCGATCTCGACAAAGCGGTACAACTCTATCGCGCCTGGCTCGCGGGTGAAGGCAAAGACCCCACTCAATGGCTGCCCCTTGCTCGGAAACGCGCCGTGGCTCGACTCGGTAGCGACAACCCGGAAGTGATCTACATCAGTGCCGAGTTCCTCTTTTCCCACGGCGGTGACCGGCAACAGTTGGTCGATACTTTGGCCAAGGTGACCAGCGAGTTAAAACCGGGACCGAAGCCGGGTTCTTGGACCTACCGCAACCACACGACAGACATGCACATCGCCAACTGGATACGGCTCTTGGCCCAGTTTGGC
>JANLRE010000870.1:0-1473 GCA_031368205.1 Fimbriiglobus sp.
TTGCCCGGCACGAGTTCGGACACAAAGTTATCGCCGTCGTTCGGCTCTTCGCCACGTGGGAACTGGGCGTCGTCCGGCGTAGCGGCCAAGTGAATCACACACTGAACCCTGGCCATCGCCTGATGCAGCAGTTCAACGTCGCCAAGCGTTCCAATAACTGACTGCGTGGCTGGCAACCCCGGCGTGGCCACGCGGTCAAAGCCAATGACGGTATGCCCACGTTCCACCAGGGCTTTCACCGCCGCCCGTCCCAGTCGCCCGGCGGAGCCTGTCACCAGAACTTTTTGTGCGTTGTTCATGTTGGGTATCGTATGGGCTGAGTGTCACTTGTGTTGGTCGATTTATCCGGCAGGGCGCTCCAGTCCGCACATCGGCTACTTTGGCGCTTGATTCCCCCGCGTGGCACGGCTACCCTTGATGTGGCGGATTGCGACCGCCGCTACATAAGGATGCAACTGATGACTCTCGATGCCGCATCGTTGGCGAATGAATACTTTCAAGTGAAGCGTCACGGTGATTTGGCCGTGATCATACCGTCACCGGAAATTGAACAACTGCCCGAAAACCTAATTCAGCCCGCTGCCTCAATGGTGCTAGCCCCTCTGCGCGAAGACCCGCCGCAGAGCTTGATTATCGACCTGTCCGGCGTGCGGTACTTCGGGTCCGCGTTCATTCAATTTCTGTTGCGGTGTCACTTACTGGTGAAGCAACGGGGTAGCGAACTCGTGCTAGCCGGGGTGAACCCGCGCATCCGGGAATTGCTACGTACCACCGCGTTGGACACCCTTTGGGCACTCTACGACACGCCCCAAGAAGCAATTGACGCCCTGAGCGGCGCGGACTGACCCGGTTCAAAATCACTCATTGTTCGTCGCAGCCGTGCCATTTTGGCGCGGCTGTGTCGCTTGTAGCATCGCAAAGTTTGAAAATAGTGTGAAGATTGTCACGCAGTTGTTTCCTTGGGCGATTCTTATCGAAACAATGCACTTGAAGGAATTCGACTTGACGAGCTGGGAGGATGTGTTTTCAACACCCGCGACGATTGTGCCACACTCTGGCAAACTCAACGCGGTCTCTTTAACCGGGAGATTCGATGCCCGCCGCGCTAACCTTGGCCGACGTGATTGCCCCGGACGACTTCACTAGTCAGGATGATTTTGCCGCCGAGCAACAGTTCCGTTACCTCACCGAACGCCGCCAAGTTCGGGTGGGGCCAGCCGTCACGATCGTCTTTGAAAATCGCCAGACACTTTGGTTCCGGCTGCAAGAATTATCCCGTGTAGCACGGTTGACGAGCGCCCGATCGGTGCAGCAGGAACTCGACTGGTACAACCAACTTCTGCCGAACCGGGATGGCCTTCAAGCCGCGTTTTGGATTGCGTTACCCGGACGACGTTCCACACGGGAACTACAAGTTCTTCGCCACGCGATTTCACTCGGGCGGGTCGGGTTCCGCGATGCCCAAGGGCGGGA
>JANLRE010000884.1:0-2982 GCA_031368205.1 Fimbriiglobus sp.
CCCGACGCGGAGAGGGGAGGGGAGGGGAGGGGAGGGGCCTCCTCCAGAAAATCGCTACGCACCCATTCGCAATGATTCCGAGTTTGCGGATTCCCCTAAACTAGCTGTATGAATCCCATCATCTTTGCGTTGCGTCGGCCGTACACGATCCTGGTCGGGGTTGTGGTGGTCTTGATCGGGTCCGGGTTGGCGATGTTCCGCGCGAAGGTGGACATCTTCCCGAACCTCAACCAGCCGATCATTTATGTCTGCCAGCCCTACGGCGGCATGAACCCGCAACAGATGGAAGGGTTGCTGACGAACTACTACGAGTTTCACTTCCTGTACGTGAACGGCATTCACCACGTCGAATCGAAAAATATCCAAGGCATGACACTGCTGAAGCTTTATTTCCACCCCGGCATCGATATGGCCCAAGCGATGGCCGAGACCGTGGCCTCCGTCAACCGGGCGAAGTTCATGATGCCGCCGGGGACCGTACCACCGTTCGTGACACGGTTGGATGCCGGGAGTGCCTCGGTTGGGTATCTCGTATTGTCGAGTGACAAGATGTCCATCAAGGACATCCAAGATACGGCCACGTTGAAAGTCCGCCCGATGTTTGCGAGCATTCCGGGTGTGTCCAGTCCGCCCGCGTTCGGCGGCAATCAACGGGCGATCGTGGTGAGTGTCGATCCCGAGCGGTTGCGAAGTCAACAGATCAGTCTCGATTACCTAACGGAAGCTGTCACACAAGGCAACGCCGTGACCCCCTCCGGCAACGTGCGACTTGGCGACCGCATGTTTCTGGTCAACACCAACGCGATGGTCGGCAACAACCCGAAGGAAGAACTCGGCAAAATTCCCGTGAAGCTCGGGGAGCAACCCGTGTTCTTGCGCGACGTTGCCACCATCGACGATGCGTCGGACATTACCGCCGGGTACGTGCTGGTGAACGGACGGAGGTCGGTCTACATGTTGGTACTCAAGAAGGCGGACGCCAGCACGATTTCGGTCGTCAACGAGTTGAAGAAAGCACTGCCGAAGATGCGTGACAACGCACCCGACATCGACATTCAATTCGCGTTCGACCAATCGCCGATCGTCATCAACTCCATGTGGGGCGTGGGGTTTGAAGGCGCATTGGGTGCGGTACTGACCGGCCTCATGGTGCTGATTTTCCTACGCGATTGGCGATCGGTGATTGTCGTCGTGCTAAACATTCCGCTCGCACTCTTCTCAGCGGTCCTCGCGCTGTGGGTGTGCGGCCAGACGATCAACTTGATGTCCCTGGGCGGGCTGGCATTGGCGGTCGGGATTTTGGTGGACGAGTCCACGGTCGAGGTCGAAAACATCCACAGCCAAATGGAGAAAACCGACAGCATGGCGCGAGCGGTGCGGCGTGGCAACCAGGAAACCGCCGTGCCGCGACTGCTGGCGATGCTGTGCGTTTTGGCCGTGTTTATTCCGTCGTTCTTCATGCAGGGTGCGGCCCGCGAACTGTTCGTCCCACTGTCGATGTCCGTCGGCTTTGCCATGATCGCGTCGTACTTGCTGTCCAGCACGTTCGTCCCGATCCTATGCGTCTGGCTGTTGAAAATCCCCCACCGGGACCACGTCCATGTCTCGAAGAAAACGCTGTTCTCCCGTCTGCAATCGGTTTATGACACTCTGTTGTCACCGCTGATTGCCATGCGATGGATCGTCTCGCCGGTCTACTTCCTCGCCACCGCCGCTGTGTTGGGTTTGTTCTCCCTGCTGATTGGCACCGCGATTTTCCCACCGACCGATCAGGGGCAATTCCAGCTTCGCATGAAAGCCCCCACCGGCACCCGCATCGAACGGACCGAGGAACTAGCCCTGCAAGCAGTGCGACACATCGAGAAGCAAGCCGGGCCGGGTAACGTCCGCGCGACCGTGGGTTACGTCGGCATGTTCCCGACGAACTACCCGATCCAGGCGGTTCACCAGTGGACGAGCGGCCCGGAAGAACTCATTCTGAAAGTCGCACTCACCGCCAACAGCGGCATTCGCGTTGCGGATTTCAAAGCCCAACTTCGAGAATCTCTCGCCAAGGATTTGAAGGCGTGGTTGAAGCAGCGCTGGCAAGACGAAGGCGTGGCACCCGACCAACTCGACGCCCGCGCCGCCGGGTTGCGGTTGTCGTTTGAACCGGGCGATCTCGTCAGCGAAGTCATGAGCTTCGGCTCGCCCACCCCGGTCGAGATTCAAGTGACCGGGTCGAAACTCGCCGAGAACTTGGCGCACGCCAAGAAGATTTTGGAGAAGTTGCAACAAGTCCCGGAACTGCGGGATTTGCAAATTTCCCAGGCTCAGGATTACCCGTCGGTCGAGGTCAACATCAACCGCGAACAAGCGGCCACGATGAACCTGACGGCCAAAACCATCGGCAACGCGCTGATCCCCGCCACGGCCTCCAGCCGGTACATGAACCCGATTTATTGGCGTGACCCCAACAGCGGTCAGGCGTACATCGTGCAAGTCCAAATCCCGCCGCCACGGATGAACAGTGGCGCCGAACTTGGTCTGGTGCCAGTGCGTGGTGCAAATGGTCACAGTGCGGAAACGCCCGTCAATGGTGTGCTTTTACGTGACGTGGCCACGGTACGCGAATCAACCGTCGCCGGGCAAATCGACCGCTACAACATGCGGCGCATGATTAGCATTACGGCCAACATTGATACACCGGACCTGGGCAAAGTGGGCCGCGAAGTGAAGCAAGCGATTCAAGACGCCGGGCAACCGCCGAAGGGGATCAACGTCGATCTACGTGGGCAAATTGAAACGCTCGACAACGTGCTACAGAACCTCGCAGTTGGCCTGTGCATTGCAGTCTTGGCGATCTTCCTGTTGCTAACCGCGTACTACCAATCCGTCCGACTTGCGATCGTTTCCGTCTCCGCAGTCCCGGCCACACTGTGCGGGGTCGGACTCGCACTGTGGCTAACCAACACGACACTGAACCTGCAATCCTTCATGGGC
>JANLRE010000891.1:0-2869 GCA_031368205.1 Fimbriiglobus sp.
GAGCAACTGAGTGTAGTTTTTCCGCAGGCTTTCCAAGGCGGGTGGGTTGCCCAACTCGGCGTTGCGTTCCCGACCGAACGCCACGACCGCATCTTGGATTTTTTCCATCTCCGGGGCGACGAGGACGAACTGCTCTAGGAACGTATCGTCCAATTCGATTTTAACGCGCGGCGGAAGACCGAGTTGCAGTTTATAGTTGTCGAGGGCTTCTTGCAGGTTAATTTCAGCCGTGACGACCGACTGTCGGGCCGACAGCAGGCCCTGAAAAATCGTGTCCAACTCGGCGGGGCTTTTCTTGTTCCCCTTCAGCAGTTCCAGGTTGAGCTTGTAGTTCTCTTCTTGACTCTTCAAGTTCGCGCGGGCGTTGCGGATGCTTTGCTGGATCAACAACAAGCTGAGGTACCCGCCCCCTTCAACCGCCGTGTTCGCCCAGAACAGCTTGCGGAACCGGGCATAATCCCGCACCGCGTACAACGTGTCCCGCTCCGCTTGCGTCAGGCTTTCGAGCCGCACCTTTCGCCCGAAGTTGCGTAGCAATGGCTGAACCAGTGAGACGGCAAAGTTCCCCGACACACGCGACGTGCCCCCCGAGAATTCCCAGACGTAGCTGTTCGCAAAATCAACCAACAACTGCCCACCGGCTGCCAAGTTGCGGTTGAACCCCAACGTGCTGGTCGTGTCAAGGGTATCCGATTGGGTCGGAAAGCCACCGGTGCCCGTGCGGGTGAAGGTCGTGTTGTTGCGGCCAAACCACCGCGAATCAAACTCGAAGCGGTTCAGGGTCAGCGACAGCGCCGTGAGGTAGACGTTTTCCAAGCTGGATTGGTAATCGCGGCTGTTCATCAACGCGATTTCGACGGCTTTGTCCTGGGTTAACTTCACCGTGCCGGACTCGTCAAACCCCAGGGCTTGTTCCCAGCCAACGGGTTCCACACGATCCGTGTAGCCGTCCTGCTCCCAGCCCTTGGCGCCACGAAACTTCCCAGGGTGGGCCATGAATCCGGCTGCGGCGGGGTCGTCGGGTGGTTTCGGCGGACAGTCGGGATTAAACGGATCGGCGAGGCGGGACAACGGGGCCGGTTCGACCTGGGTTCGACCAATGGTGTAGGCCGGCGAAACCACGCGCTGCGCGATAATCGGGTACGCCTCCCGGTCCGCCGATTGCCGATAGTGGCTACGCGAACAGGACGCCAAAAGCACCGTCAAAAAAATGAACCAGCCTATTCGCACAACTTCCCCCAAGCTGCGGCGCCGACGCAATGACATCACATTTGTTGGGTCGGCCATACCCGAACGCGAGACTTGAACGCAAGTCCAGTCGATACGATTTCAGTGAGAATGACACGCACGGTCGGCTTGACGACATGGAATGCCGGGCGTATTGCTCGCCCAAATCGTCCCCGATCCTAAACCTGAGTGCGAAATGCCGATTCGCTCCCTGCGACTAATTGTGTCGCTCTTCGCGCTCCCGTTCTTGGCGCTGGCATCTGCCATCGCACAAGTTCCGCTCGTGCAGCCCACGGAACAGCAAGTCGAAACGGCTGCCGCGAAAAAGCCCGATACCGAGAGTAAGCCCGACGAAAAGCCGTCGTGGTATAGCGTTCACGGACAGGCCACGATCGTGTCCCAAGGCAACGGCCTGTTCCGATCGCCGTATTCCGGTCCGTTGAGTTTGCAATCGCGCGTCAACTACCGCACCACGGAAACCACCACGCTGTTCCTGGCCGCACGACCTTGGGAAGGCACGGAGATCATTTTCAACCCGGAAGCCGCAGGTGGGGTCGGGGTCAGCGGTTCGTCCGGGCTAGCAGGGTTTCCCAACGGGGAGGCGACTCGGGTGGGTGCGCCATCGCCGACACCTTACTTCGCCCGAGTATTGTGGAAGCAAACGATTGGGCTGGGTGGCGAGCAAGAGACGATCGAGGACGGCGCGAACCTCATCGCCGGGAAACGAGACGTGGACCGCATCACGATTCGGGTCGGGAAGATGGCGGCCACCGATTCCTTCGACGAGAACCTTTACAGTCACGACCCGCGAACGCAGTTCATGAACTGGTCCTTGATGTTCAACGGCGCGTGGGACTACCCCGCCAACGTGCGTGGCTACACCTACGGCGGCTCAATCGAGTTGAACCGCAAGACTTGGGCGTTTCGGTACGGCCTGTTTGCGGAACCGTTCGAGGCCAACGGCGCGATGATCGACCCGCACATCTTGCGGGCGAACGGGCACGTGTGGGAACTGGAGAAACGCTATGAAATCGGCGAAAAAGCCGGGAAGCTTCGGTTCTTGGCGTACTTAAACAACGCCCGAATGGGCGATTACCGGGCCGCAATCGCCGCGATGCCGACGCACCCGGACATCACCACCGTCCGCGACTACAGCATCAAGTACGGCTTCGGGTTGAACTGGGAACAAGCAATCACGGACGATGTCGGCGTTTTCGCGCGGGCGGGGTGGAACGACGGCAAAACCGAATCGTGGGCGTTCACCGAAATCGACCGCACCATCAGTGGCGGCGTACTCATCAAAGGCACTCGGTGGCAACGTCCGAACGACACAGTCGGTGTGGCAGTCGTAATCAACGGGCTGTCCGGCCCGCACCGAGATTACCTGGCAGCCGGTGGCATCGGCTTCATCATTGGCGATGGGCGGTTAAATTACGCGCCGGAGCAAATCGTCGAACTGTTCTACAACTTGAAGCTCGCCCCCGCCGCCACTCTTGGGCTTGGGTTCCAGGGCGTTAACAACCCCGCCTACAACCAGGACCGTGGCCCCGCTGCCCTCGGTGCGGTTCGAGTGCATTACGAGTTCTGACCCTATTCACTTGATGTCAATACTGAGCCTTTCTGAACAACTTTTGCAGATTCT